>CAJPUK010000010.1 GCA_905373785.1 uncultured Johnsonella sp.
CCTGCCCACTCCTTAGGAAAAGGCTGTCTTTGTTTATTAGTCTCCTCCAGACTCGGCGGTATCGCTACAATACAAAACTCTCCATCCATGCCTATATATGTGCCGTACAAAAGCTCCTTAGCCTTGGGATTTTCACTTTTTAAAACCGTAATCTGCCAATTAGTAATATATTTCCCTAAGTTTACTACCTTATTACTTGCTTTGCTTATTTTATCCTCAACAATATCTATGGCTTTGTATTTGGCTATAACTGATTTGATAAGATTAGACAAAACTGTATAAGCAAAATCAACTGCTTTTATAAAGCAAGCATCACTATTTGCACCCTCCTCATCCCAACCGGGATTAAATCCTGAGATTATAGAGGATACAGTCAGTTCTTCACTTAATGGAAGTTGTCCATTATCTCTCCCATCAATCCACTTAACCAGCTTGTTGTCTATATCATTAAAACACAGTCCGAGATATATACTTTGACAATTATTCTCTGATAAAACAGTCTTGCCATATCTGTTCCATAACAAGCCAAAACTTGAGTACTTGATTCCATCATCTCGTCTTTCTTCAAAATTTCTTTGATGATGATCATAAGCATTTATTTTAATATCATATACTCCGCCTACATCATACATGATTGTATCAGGAGTCTTATCATGCGCAGACACAGCCCTGGTTCTAAATAACTTAACCTCCATAATCATGCTAAGCAAGGCAGTTGCAAACACTTCATCCGCATGAAATACGCCCGCATGGGTAATTGCATTTGCTTCTTCAATATTTCTTACAAGTTCGAATTTTTTATACATATACTTCCTTTCGGTATTGTAATACTGTGCGACAGTTGCTGTGCCACTCAAGTAAATAGGTTACTATAAATACATGCTTAAGGCAATGATTTATGTTTTATGGGATTGATAGGATGTTGGGGTATGGGAATTGAGGGGACATCCCCTTGCGGGGGTATCATTTCTAATCGAAGAAGTAGAAAACGAAAGACTCCCGACAGAACTTGTTTCCGTCCCCTTATCGGGGTTATCATTTCTAATGAGAGTTAAGCCTCTTGTAAGTGACATGTATATTCGTTTCCGTCCCCTTATCGGGGTTATCATTTCTAATGCGTTAAATACTTTAGAGAGCAAATGGGGGGATTTGTGTTTCCGTCCCCTTATCGGGGTTATCATTTCTAATCACCTTATGGGCTATCATGAACCCGAACCTATCAGGTATTTCCGTCCCCTTATCGGGGTTATCATTTCTAATCAATGATTGTTTTGTTTTTTTCATCAAATGTGGCAATTATTTCCGTCCCCTTATCGGGGTTATCATTTCTAATCTTTAACTGAGCGAAAGACAAGAATGGAGATTATATGCATTTCCGTCCCCTTATCGGGGTTATCATTTCTAATCTAATGTGTTAAATACTTCTATTGTTACACTTCATTTCCGTCCCCTTATCGGGGTTATCATTTCTAATGAAATGAAACCAGAGTATTATGAAATGCTCGATAATTATTTCCGTCCCCTTATCGGGGTTATCATTTCTAATGACATTCAAATGCTGGCTAATTCTGCCCTTATATTAATTTCCGTCCCCTTATCGGGGTTATCATTTCTAATGCAATAAAAAACTTGCTACACTATTATTTTAGTGTAGTATTTCCGTCCCCTTATCGGGGTTATCATTTCTAATAGTAAAAGAAATATCATTGCTATAAATCCTATCACAATTTCCGTCCCCTTATCGGGGTTATCATTTCTAATGATGAAGAGGAGTATGACGAAAAGGACGAGGAAAATTTCCGTCCCCTTATCGGGGTTATCATTTCTAATGTCCGTAACAAAGAAAGACCTAATAGATTTACTAAAATTTCCGTCCCCTTATCGGGGTTATCATTTCTAATTTAAAAAAGAAGAACCTGCTAACTGGGAGCGAATAAGATTTCCGTCCCCTTATCGGGGTTATCATTTCTAATATAACCGCCCTTGATTAGCATACAGTACCTTGACAATATTTCCGTCCCCTTATCGGGGTTATCATTTCTTTTATAACAGCAAGTTTAAGAGGGGAGGAAAGCGTGAAATATTTCCGTCCCCTTATCGGGGTTATCATTTCTAATACCCCTCGCCAAGCCCCATAAAACGGGGCTTGAAAATGCCATTTGCGTGGCAAAGCTATTTTTCTATTATTTAGGGTAGGAATTATTCTTAATATTGTCGCTACCGCCTTTATTTACAGTAGCCGTCTTAAAATAAAAATTCTTGATACTTTTCTTTACTATAATACCTCATATTTACATCATTAATATCTGCTTAATAACTTCTTTGTGTTGAAAGCTATAAGCTGTTCCAAGACCTCGTAATTATATCACAGAATTTAATTTATACCAAGCATATATTTATCAAGCTGTATTATATCTCAGTTATATTATCACCACCTCCTCAAACTCATCCTCATTAAATTCACCGTATGTTATAATTTCACTATCCTCATAAAGCTTATATATTCTTACATTATCTTCTTTACAAATAAGCCTTTCAAGACCTGTTATAAGTTTAATATATTGTTTTTTATTAAGTTTTGCTTCAAAAGCCGATTTCTGGACTCTCGTTCCAAAGGATGATAAATACTTGGATAGTTTAAGTCTATGCTTATCATCAGTGATATCATATATTATTAGTACTCTATATTTTAACTCAATATCTATCTCTTCTTTCGACTCTTTTTTCATATCTATATCCTTTATTTATATACAAAACCCGGATGTGATTGTAATTATCCCTGACCCTATAACAACTCTTCTTTCATATCTACATCCTTTACCTGTGAAATTAGCTTTATTTTATTCTCAGAGGTTTATAATTTGTAAAGTCTTCTTCATCAACACAGGCGGCAAGTGTTTTTACCTGCCACCATATTGCACGCCTGAAACTTGTAGGAGCGTCCAAATATTCAAGATAATTTATGTTTTTTCGCATTTTTTCTTCAAGCTTTCTTACACATATTTTGATTGCATTATCTGACAGTTGTACTGCTCCTGTTTCTTCATCTGTAGTAAACTCTTCTTTACTTATTTCTCTTCCCTGAACTAAGCTAAGTATTGTAGCATCTGCCAGTACTGCCCTCCACTCTTCTATCATATCGCTTACAAGTGCCGGATGATTTTGTTTTATTTTATGGATAAAACCTATGTAAGGACTTAGATCCCTATTTTGGAGTTCTGCATATATTTCATAAAATATTATTGTGTAGGCAAAACTCAGCATAGAGTTAAATGCGTCCAAGGGAGGCTGTCTGCTTCTCCCATTAAAAGCAAACTCCTCCCTTACAATTTTTGACAATGCCCGAAAATACTCCTTTGCAGCCATTCCCTCATAACCCATTACTTCATCTATGCACTCACACTGTGATATTTTATTCTCATATATCTCTATTCTTTGGAGTTCTTCTCTTATGTCCTTATCTGAATTTTTCTCATATCTTTTCAGTATGATCCTTTGATTATGTACTTTGGCTTTTTGTACCTTTATGGCAAACTCAAGGCAGTCACCGTCATTATCACTTAGATAAACTTGATCTTTGAGTCTTTTTGCATTAAAGTGAGCGGTGCTTTCGAGTCTGCCGAAGTATTTTCCTTTAGTGGATAGATAAGTAACCTTTATACCGCTTTCAAGGCATAGCTTTTGTGCAGGTATTGTCATTAACACATTTCCAAATATCATAATAGATTCCAGAGTTTCCTGCGGTACCATTCGCTTTAAGCCATCTTTACACTCTACAACAACTTTTCCTTCAGATACGGTAATTTTTGAACCCTGTTCTGTAATATAAAGGCAGGACATACAAACCTCCTTAGGATATTAACATCAATACGATTTCAGTGAATCTTCACTATACTTACTCAAGCAACAAGCTCCAAACTGATAAACTGTATTATTAAATCTTGTACACTTAATCATCCTTGGCGATACCTGTGTATCTCTATCATGACCGACTTTATTGAACTTTATACTAAGCCACTTAGCTGTAAACTTGACCGCCTTAGTTTTCTCAAAACTCGGATATATTATAGTTTTACTTACAAAACCTGCTCCTCCACCCAAATAGCATATATACTTATTGTTAAGTTTAGGAGCTTTAGTAAAGTTGCTTGTAAACTTATTCTTATAATCGGCTGAAAAAATCTCTATAGCTTCAAGTATATCTTCTATACTGTATTTACAGAAACTGCTGTCTATAGTTATGCTAAATCTTATCTTTACATTAGGCTTTATACACTCTCTGTACAGCGGTAGGGCAACCTCTCTTGCAGATAGGCTAAAATCAAGCTTTTGACAAATACACATATCTTCATCGGCTATATACTCACTATCAGATACCATAAAACCTCTTAGACTGTCATTTACTTTATTACCCATCTTACATTCGGGATTGGAAAATAAGTTCTTATGAAAAATCTCAGTGTCTATCTCGCCCATAGCCTTGCCAAGTGCCTTTTCCCAATCTCCGGGCTTTGTACTCTGACCTAACTGCCTTACTGCAAATTCCAGTTTATCACCTGTCTTTTTTGCATATTCCTTATTCTTTATAAGATACGCAGCTGTAAGAATTGTTCTAAACATACCCTTTAGGCTGCTGCCGGGTACATAAACCAGTCCCCTTCCATCCCTAACAAATCTATCTATACCTTTTTGTTTTGTTCCGCCTTGCGAAGTATCTTCAGTATCGAGTAAGGGAATTGTCTTACTTTTCCACTTTTCATACACTTCACTGCCTATATTGTTTTCCTTTAAAAAAGCGGCTAAATCTTTATTAGAGTCAAGCATATACTCCTGATATCTTCTAAGCAGGTTTCTTCTAATCAGATATTCAAACATTTCTTTCGTATCTATAAGTACGACCTTATTCTTAAAAAATATGGCTTCTTTTTTATTGGTATTATAACCGCTTCCTATAAAAACAGGTCCCAGTGTTGTAAGTTCAATATCATATTTTTTCAAATAAGCTCCCATTACCTCACCCCCATAAAAAACGGTATGCCGTATCTATATACAGGATGTGTGCCTATATTTTTATCTCTCTCCGACACATCATATATATCACCTGTAAATTCATTAATATATACCGAACCTGCCTCAAGCATATATATGTCTTTCTTTTTTCTAAATGTATTCGCATAGCTTGAAGATGCTATAAAACCGCTTCTTTTAACAATTATATATGAGGCTTTAT
Organism: uncultured Johnsonella sp.; assembly: GCA_905373785.1. Classification (GTDB taxonomy): domain Bacteria; phylum Bacillota; class Clostridia; order Lachnospirales; family Lachnospiraceae; genus Johnsonella. The sequence goes on from CAJPUK010000010.1 coordinate 5,231, forward strand.
CAAGACTTTTTTCAAGTTCCTCTTCTTTAGGTAAACATATCGATAAGGACATATATTGTTTGTAGCCTTCCTTATTCTCAAGGCTTTTTATTACATCCTCACTTGGAGTTATTATCTCTGATTTGAAGTTTCCGTAGCCTGAGGATACTTTACCTCCTATACCGGTATGGGATAAACTTTTTATAAGTTTATTAAGCACTTCAAAGTCTTTTTCTTCTTCAAAGCCTACAAAAAAGTATAAACCGCTTCCTTTTTTATACTTAAATACTTCTATGGCATACAGGTTATTTACCTCATCTTCTTTAGCACTTTGCATTGATACTTTTTCAACTAAAGAAAAATTTCCCAAATTGTTACTGAATGTATCCTCTTCCTGCTTTATATCCAAGTTTCCTTCTATAAAATCTCTAAACTTTGACAGAGGTATGTACTTTAACTTTTTCAATGCTTTCTTTATTACAGAATCACCTTCATTATCCTTTTTTAATTGTATAATGGGCTTCGGTACATAATACTCATCCTTTATATAGGGAAATGCATTGGAAATTTTTACTTTTCCTTTTTTAAATAAATCCAACATCACATTAGATAAGTCATATTTTAATGCCTCTATAAATAAAGCCGAAAATATAGTGTCTGCACTCAGTACATTTTGACTTTTTTCCAGACCGCCTCTGCCAAAATGAACAGCCGTACTAAATTCTAATTTTAGTATTTTATACTTCATACTACACTTCCTTTAATATATTCTTGCAGCTTTCTATTACATTTTTACAATTTTCATCTTCCTCATCTACTATTAATGCCTTTACATCCAAGTCTTTTATGTCCACTCTGCCATATCCTCTTGAGCCGTTTGCACCCAGATAATCGTATTTTAAGAGTTTAAAAGCCATTTTGAGCAGCTTGAAATCTTCCTCTATTTCGCTCTCATTTTCTATATTGTAGATAAGACTCATATCGTACCTTATACCTTTTATCGCTCTTTCTATCTGCCTTGGATTGGCTACACCGGTAGACCTTGTAATAGTATTTTCAAACTTTATTTCTGTAGCATCCATGTCTGAGTTTTCCAGTTCTTCCCTGCTTTCCTCGCTCATAAATATATCTGAAAAATATATTCTGCTTGTCTTAGGATTCTTAGACTCTGCATGACCGAAAAGTCTTTTTATCCTGTCATCATCTTTATTATGTTCTTTTGGAAGATTCCCAAAACTTAGCTGCTTTGATAAAAGAGAGCGCAGTTTTCCCTTAAGACTGCTTCCGGGTATCATAGGTAAGTCATCCTGTATATCTTTTATTACTACCGAGTCAACCGCTCCTATTGCAGCAAATTGTGAACCTCCACCTATATGAAGTCCTGTTAATGACTCTATAACTCCACTTATTTCAAGTTTTCCATACATATCTTTATCCTCCTATTCGTCCCTTCCGCCACGATATTTTCTATATGCAACCAAAGCTTCCATGTAATGGCAAAATAATATTAACTTACTTTTATCGCTACCTATTTTATCTATTTGCTCTATAAGCTGAGCCTCTTCCACAAAACTTCTAACTGTTGCTTCTCTTCCTGCCTCATATATGGTATGCAGCTTAAAGTATTGTATTTTCACCCTTATGGCATTATCCAAAGTATTTGTCTTTATACGCCTTGCTTTAACATATATATCACTTAGCATTGCCAGCAGTTTTCTGATTTTTGAAGTTGTAAGAATCTTTCTATTCTCCATAAGTTTTAATATGACTTTTTCAGCCTGCTCTACATAATTATCATTTTCAAGTACTATAGGTGTTCTCTTCTTTTCCACTACACCTCTTCCCTTAAAATTTCTATCATCATACATCTTTTTTGTCCTCCTCTTTTCTTATCAGATAACTATAGATATATATAGCAGTTATTACCTGCCTTGTATCCTTATCACTTAGCATCCACTTATACACATTTTCTTTGAATTTTTGATATATATTGCTCTCTTCCTCACTGACCTTTCCCTTAGGCTCAAGCCTTGCAAGTGTATAGGCAAGTCTTGCAAGGTTTATCTTATTATCTTTTTTTCTGAAAAGTTCCAATAAATTGTATAAAAGGCTCTTTCCTTTATCCTCCACAAAGTCAAAAAACTCACTGATTAGAGGGAATTTCTCTCCCATAACCTCATCAATAAACTCTTCCCAGTGATAAGAATTATCTTTATCGAAAACTGTCAATGCATTTTTTCCGTCCAGTTTTTTAGAATATTCTTCCAATTCACCTGTTTTTGCTGCCATATATGATATGGGATACTTGGGCATATATATACCAAAGCCTGCCGATATACTAAGAGTTCCTTGTGTGTATTTTTTCAAATTTTTATACAGGTCTATAGCAAATTCCAGTACATCTCTCCAAGCACCCACTACGAATACATCATCTCCACCGGAGTATATTACTGCCATTTTTCTTCCGTTTTCTTTATCTTCTTCACCGGTTTTTTCCAACACTGTAAACGGGATTTTATACTCCGGTTTTTTCAATATATGGTTGATATTATATTTAAAAAACTGTGTAAGTTTCCTCGAAAATGCAGCTGATTTGGAAAGAGTCTGATCCTTGGGAGCAAATCCTCCGACAAAAGCCTTTCCGAGGTTATCTATATCTGCTCTTAATACACCCAACCTTTTTATGCCCTCAGCATTAGCCAGTAAGCCTTCAAGTGTATCCGCCTTATGATAATCTCCTGCATAAATGGTTTTTACAAAATCTTTTCCTTTATATAGACTGTTTTTTGAGTATGCACGAATAAGTATATCTTTTTTTGATTTTAGATACTCCCCGCCTTCCTTTCTGCTTATATTTTCCGCACCCAGCCAACCTTTTTTATAGATAGGCAGTATTCCGTCTTTTTTACTGTTCACCACCGTAAATATTTCTCTTTTAAGTATGTTTTTAGAAAGTTCTGCAAATCCGCTACAAAGACTGCACACACATTCACTATCTAAATTGTCACAACTGTGGCAGATTTTACATTCTCTTTCACTGTCAGAGTTTTTTTGATTATTCAAGCTTAGTATCTGAGCTGCATTATACCTTTTTAACTTATCTTCAGATATCGCACTTGATACCCTGCTAAAACACTGACTGTATGCACCTTCCGGCTTATTCAAAAAGTCATTGCATGAGCAGGCTGTAAATCCGCTTCCTATAAATAAATCAATGCCGAAGTTCTCTTTCATCCATGCCCTTAGATCAATATCAAATTCATCAAGCAAAGCCTTTGTTTGCTCTGTATCGGCAAATATAAAGTAGGCGTGTCCGCCACCTGCATACAAAAGATTAGCTCTTGAAAGTGACAATTTTGCCAAAAGTTCATCTATTACATTTTCAAGAAGTATCTCAAGATAGAAAGATCTTGCCCTTAAGTTTTTAAGCACATCCTCTTTTCCGTATTGACCATATATAAATGCTTGAATACCTGAAAAGTCCATGCTGTAAAGCATAATACTTTTTTCTTCGTAAAATTCCTTAGAATCGTTATATATCTTTTCTTGATTTTGCAGCATATCTTTTTCTGATAAATACTCAAATATGCAACTGCCTATTGCCAAACTTTGCTTTATATGCTCATAAAGCGATATGTCCGACTTATCATCATTGTCAGTAATTAAAGGGACATAAGAAGCAGTCTGCTCCAATACTTCTAAACATGAATTAATAAAATCCAAACTACATTCCGCTTCCTCTAATTTCTTTGACAACATCTCATTAATCACTTTATAAAAATCATCTGCCGGCTTTAGAGTTTTTTCTTCCGGAAAGTTTATTTCTTCATCTTCGTACAAAATACTTGAATTATATCCATATGTTTGATTATTTCCATTTAATGTATTAAATATACTGCTTAGATTTTTATACTTTATAAAGTCAAAACCCTTTTCTTTAAATGTTTTTTTATCAAATGCAGCCGCTATTTTTTCTGCAAGATATGTTATGTATATATATGCATCCTTATCCTCAGCTTTATTAACTTTGCTGATAATCTTATCCATATAATACAGTAAGCTGTTAAATATAAATTTATTTTTTATATCTGCATTTTTATCACTCATTATACGCTATACCTCCCATTCCTATTCCTGCCTTTATTCCTACTCCCGAATATGTGCCAAAAAACACAAGCATATGTGCAAGATTTACAAGTTGAGCAGGACCTTTTATATTTAAGGTAATTTCTCCCATAAATGAAGGAATCCTGACACCCTCAAGGTGAAAAAATGTACTTCTTAACTTATAGCCGCTTATTTCAATATATTCTTCAAAATTTTCAAGCACAGACTTACTGAACACCTCCATATCTGTGGCTGCCTTATCAAATTTGAGCATTAAACTTTGAAAAATAAGTCTTACACTTGGAAATATACAATATCTTCCATCCTGCTTAAACGATGTTGGCGTTAAAAATCTTATCTTTAGCATTCTCTTATGATCCTGTAAGTAGTATTTTTTTACCATATCGCTGTAATCCATACCTTCTTCATTAAAAGATTTTATCCTTATATGCTTGTCTTTATGTTTTAGATATATAAGGTTTTTACTTTTAATTATATCCGCTATATTATCTTTTGCTTCAATACTAAGTGTATTAAGAGTCCATATTACTTTACCGTTATCTTCGGTTATATATTGGCTATAAGGATGCAGACTGCTCTCATGTAAAATACCTGCATAGCCGCTATCTATATTTTCCATTATAAAGCCTTGAAGAAGAGAACCTAAAAAGTCATTTCGCCCCTTATCAAGTTCCCCCTCAAGCTCGAATTTAATTGTGTTTAACATCCGTCCTCCGTAAGTTTTTATACTGTTACATAAGAGCCTTCAATCCTTTATTCATCTCTTCATAAGAGTTCCAATATTCGGACTTGATATTAAAATCGGTATATGTAAATAAACTTTTTATCATGTCCATAACATTTTTTGTACTAAAACCTGTCTTATTTTTTATATAGTTGTCATCTATAGATGCGATATCATGGGCTGCGATATTTCTTACCTTTTCTTCTACGCTTCTAAGATTTGTTACAAGCTCAGAGAGCTTAATGTCATTTATAACAGCTTCTATAAGATAAACCAAGGCTTCCGACTTTACATAAGTCAATGCAAAATCCTTATCGGGATTTATTCTTCCGTCTTTATTGTGCTTAGCTCCATAGGCACTGTTTACTATCTCTTTTATGCTCATTGTATGGTTAGGCAGTTTTTCTTTTGTTTTATTTTGATCCCAAAATCGTACATTGTTAGTTGTCCTGCAATATTTTTCTATATCCAGATTTCCTTTTTTCTTCAATATTACTTCGAACATTTCTTCTATTATAGGTGTTATACCTCTGATAAAATCAATATATTCTTCTCTTTTCAGTTTTATGGAAAGCCATAGTGCATATTCAAAAATCTTTCTTGCATCAGTACCTTTTACAGGAGTACAATCAAATCCTGTTTCAGCAGATAAATTATTTACCATCTTCATATTCATACTAAGCCTGTACTTTGCAATTTCCAACTGTTTAATGTAATTAGCCGTAAGGTGCTTTTCCATATCCGCCGCTACAGAATATGCCGCTCTGTAATCGTAATCATCTATATGTTCCAAAAGTCAAGCATTAAATGCAAATAATTATTTGCAATACTTTAATTCAGCGTTTTGAATAATTTTGTGATGATTTTTTTGTAAAAAAGGGCATAGTTTCCCCCTCCCCATAAAATTATATACCTGTTTTTATGCCGCAACTATCTTAGCTATCTCCATTCCGAACATATCTGCCGCACTCTTTCCGTTAAACAATGCTCTTGGATAGTTATTTATCCAGTCCTCAACCGCTTGTATGTCTTGTTCCGTCCTGTCATCAAAATTTGTACTTTTAGGAATTTTACGCCTTATCAACCTGTTTTGATTTTCATTGCTTCCTCTTTCATACGAACAGTAAGGATGGCAGTAGTAGATCCCGATGCGGTCTTCAGCTTTGTTAATAAATGATTTTTGCATACCTTCCCAGTCTGCAAATTCCGAACCGTTATCCACGGTTATGGTTTTAAATATTTCTTTAAAATGCACACCCCACTTACACTCTAAGATATCTAGCTTCTGACACACCTGTTCGGTTGTGTTCGAAGTAAGCAAGCATATAATCTCCATTCTTGTCTTTCGCTCAGTTAAAACTAGCAGACTGTGCTTGCTTTCGCCTTTCTTTCCAATTATCGTATCCATTTCCCAGTGTCCGAACTCTTCTCTTGTTTTAATTTTTTCAGGTCGCTTTTCTATGCTTACCCCTGAATTAGCTCTTGCCTGCTTTCTCACTTTTTTGTACTTATTTTTCCTAATCCCTTTAACCGGCAAGTCTTTGTTTGTAATTCTTAAAAAAATGCCCTTTTCTATGTAGCTATATAATGTCGGTTTGCTGATACTTGTAGAAAACTTTAAGCCTTGAGTCATAATTTCAAGCAACACAGCTCCCGGCGAATACCCGTTATTTGCAATTCTGTTTTCTATGTGCATTGCCAGTGCATGGTCAGCACCGATTTTTAGATCTGGTCCCTTATCTTTCAGATTTCTTCTGTATCTCTCATCAGCTATATCCGGTGAATATCTTTCTTCCTCTGTTAAGTCCGAATTGGTATGTATGTACCGTCCTCTGCCAAGCTCTCTATAAATCGTACTTATATGCACGCCTATCTGTTCTGCGATGACTCTACGACTTACACCTGCTCTTTCCAGTGCATCTATTTTCAACCTGTCCGCCCTTGTTAATTGTCTAAACCTACGCATAGCATAAACATCCCCCATATTTTCGCAATATTCTTTAAAAACTACTTGACGGTTCGTCATTTATGTATTATACTATACTTAGTTAAGGAAATCAATCTTAGCTAATCGCCGAGAGTAGGCGGAGAAAGGAGGTAGCATGGAAGAAATGGCAGTATTCAAAAGTTTCTTGAGAAGTTTATTAAGACAGTTAGTTGAACTCCAAAAGGCAATAAAAAATAGAGAGTTCGAAAAAGCGGATAAACTTATCGGGGAGTTGATTGAAGATACTCAAAAGGGTATTGAAGATTAAAAGATAAGTTAGGGGCAACAGGGGACGGCGGACTTACTCACACCGTCCCGTCTGTTTTAATAATCATATCATAAAAATAAGGAATCAACAATCTATGAAAAATAAAAATGAACGCATTTTAAATGTCATGTTCTCAAAGGCAGGTTCGGGATCAATCAGCTCTAAGATGGCACTCCCAAAAGACTGGATTAATAGTATGGGACTATACCCCGAAAATAGGCAAGTAATTGCCACATTTGATGAAAAAAACAAAACAATCATTATCAAGGCTAAAGGAGAGGATTAAAGATGACAATAAGGAACGCAAAAACAATAAAAGGGTACAAAGAAATAAGAAATAATAAAATAAATAATTGGATAAAAAACAACTTCTTTGATGGTTGTGTTACATGGGAATTATGTAAATATAATTCAATAAAAATAACAGATAAGACAGGCGACAACATGGTGATATCATTAGATGAAATAGCATAATTAATTTAAAAAAAAGCAGAACCTCCCATTTAGGCTCTGCTTTTTATCGTTCTACTTTACTCTTTCACCGGCTATCAATCTAAGCTTTCCACTTTCATCCGTGGTAACGGTAGGGTTCTTTACGCAGTATCCTTGTGCATCAAAGAAATAAAGTTCACCGTCAATTCTGACAGCGTTGTTTACATGGTAATTATCTCTGTCATCATAGACATACCACCAACCTTCATTATTCCTGTTCCACCCTTTCACATACTTGTTTAAGGGCGGATTCGGCTTCGCCTTACTTCCATCTTCAAGCACCACGGCTGTATGATGGAATTCATATAGCAGTATATCTCCTCTTTTCACATACTCATCAGATACTAAATATTTCGGCTCTGTCAAAAGCTCAAACTCTCCTGTAGCTAACAGTGCCGCTGCCTCATTCCCTGTATAAATATCTCCGGACACATGTATTCCGGCAGCGTTTACACATACGGCAACAAGAGCTGAACAGTCGGTTTCACATGGTTCTTTTATGGCTCTTATATTAAACTTGTTAGCTCTGCATAACCTATAAAGAGTTGTTCTCTGTCCTTGATCATATCCTATGTTATTGTTTGCACATGCGTCTTCCATTGCTTCTGCAATAGCATCAGCCACTACAGGTCTCTTTGCTCTTAATAACTTATTCCAAGGTCTGTTATACCAACCTCTTATGGCTACTTCCTTACCGTCCTGATCGCCTGCCATGCCACCACTGTACTTTCCAAACTCGTCCCTACTTGCTTGACCTATTTTAACCATTCTTACCTCCTTCTACATAAGATAAAAGGACTGAGTATTGTGATACCCAATCCTTTGTTTTTAATTACTCCTGATTGTTTTTTAATGATGTATCTGCATTTGCTCCATCTGCAAGACCCTCGCCTATGACATATCCTATGATACTTGCTCCTGCCATTATAAGGGCACTTATTTGCGTTGCCTGACTTTGTCCGCCACCCTGTGCTATTATCAACATAGACACAAAGCTTGCCACTGAGAGCCACATCTTCCTACTTGTAAGTTTTCTTTTCCAATCAATTTTATTCATTTTTTAATCCTCACTTTCATCGTTTCCGAGTTCTCTTTTCTCATACTCGTTTCTTATAATCATCATTGCCCTGTCCGTATATCCGTTTTGGATGCCGTACTTATGACAGTGAACATCATATTCATCTTTTATTCTATACATATTTTCGAGTTGTTTTGCAGAATATTTTCTTCCAAGCTTGATATTTTCTGCAAAATTATCAAGCCTCTCTCTTATCTGTTCTGCATGTCGTACCTGTTCTTGATACTCGTACTTATTAAATCTTTTATCAATATCATTTTTCAGATTTTCTATCTGCACAGCGTTTTTCCGTGTTGCATTTTCAATTTCATCCAGTTTTGCATGTGTATCTTTATTAATCCATCTTATAAAGATTGTAATCGGTGAAAACTTTATAGGTGAAATCTCAAATAAAACAGACAGTACCGCTATTATTGTAGGCAACCTGTCTATTAACATATTAATCAGATGTTGCTCATCCATTCCTATACCTGCCTTTTGTTTTTTATGGAATTAGTTCTACCGGTGGCATCAACATTGGAGATACTCCTACTCCAGCTCCAATATATTCATCCATACTTGTAGTCAATTCAATAGGATAAAAATCCAGTACCCTAAGTCCTGTTCTTTTATCTTTTTTTAGGTTTTCCTCTGTATTTGAGCCAAATCTTACCAAAACGGAAGAACTTGCACCTGTTCTGATATAACCTCCTCCAATATCATCACCTTCTGAAAAAGCTGCCGGAACCAATCCATACCCTGTTATTAAATGGTATCCTGAAATTCTTTTCCACATTTTTCTTGTCAGCACATTCTCTCCCAAATCAGTAAGCAGTCGCTGCTTATCATCCGCTAACGGGTACTTTGTTGTTGTATACTGGTCAGATAGTATCCTGAGAGTATCACCAACTATGAACATTCTTGTATCTACCTGTCCTTGCTGATATGAGCCGAGAACAATTGAATGAAATATCTTGTTAAGGCTTCGCCCTTCATCAGTTCCCTTAAATTGTCCACCACCGATAACTTCATTTTTTAACATTTCACTTACATTTCTGTCCTGTGCACCTTTTCCAAATACAGACTTCAAATCACTTGTCTTTGCAAACATGATAAGCAGGTCATTAATGACATTTATTATTGAACCTTCAAACAACCTGTAGCCTTTCATGGTCATTTCATCTTTCCACAATTCAATGCCTCTGACTACACTTTTAAGTGATACATTGTCCTGCTTCATAACAGGCATTGTTCCGGCTATGCTTGTAATCCACTTATTATTTTCCGTATTCCCTTTTTTTGTTGAAAAAATGCTTACCACATCTTGCTGTGCAGCAGTACCGTAAAACATTGGAATCCATATACCTTCAACTTCATCATATGTGTTACTCTCAGAATTCCATTCCCTAAAACCCACAGCTTCAAAACCATCCCTTTTGACCATGCTAAAATATACATATCTGTCGTTTCCAAGTATCTCCTGTCTACTGTAAACTTTTTGAAGCCATGCAAATGCTCCACCGGGATACGAAGAGTTTTCTACTCCTGACAAAGTACCATCAAGTTTTTTTGTATAGTCATCTTCCTTAAGTCTGTAATCAGGAACACCATTTTCTTTTACCATCCATGGTTTGTTGTTTACAAGCACGGGGAAACTCTCCCAAGAACCATAGTTCACAGTGCTGTTATTTAAATCTTGAGTAATTGGCACATAATCCTTATTTTTGCCTATGTACTCAATCCGTTTTGCAGGGTTTGTTTCTGAAAAATGTTCAATGAAACCGTACACTTCCTCTGCTTTTAAGATGTCATATACCTTATCAAGTGTTTCCTTATCTGCTATAAAATGCTTAGCCATTAATCATCTACCTCCTCATAGTAAAATACACCATTTGTGATGCCAATTTTATACTTCTTTCCCGTTATATCATCAGCTAAAATAATTGTATTAACTTGCTTAGGTGCTTCCATTTTTATTACAACTGAGTTTGCATTTGATACTTCGATTAGAAAGTTAATGGTAATTGTTGACGGCAGCAGATCATTATACGCTGGCAAATAGTCCCATTGGTTCTCATTTGCAATTGCAATCGCATAGAGAATTTCCCCTTCATCTGGATCTTTTGCATAAATGCCAACTTCCTTGATGTAATATCCACTTGCCAGATTTCCGCTGTCTTGCTTGTTTGTAATCAAGAATTTAATAAAAACATTGGTTTCATTCTGCCTTTTTACGGCAGCAAGTTTAAACTTCTGTTTCTGACTCTTTAGCGATGTCCTCGCTGTTAAGTCCTCTGATATGCTATATCCTCCATCTCCTGATACTGCTTTTGTCAACTCAATCTTCGCCCCACTTGCCTGCACCTTGGCAAGAAGAGCGATTCCTTTCTGGGTTAGCACCGCTTCTTTAAATACTCCAGCCATATTTCCTCCTATTGGTTATAAATTGTAATTTCTCGTTCGCTCACAGCCCCTACACCGCTGTATTCCTTGCCTCCAATGTCATAGCCTTTATTTACAGACTGACTCAAGATATTGATTTCAGGCATACTGATCACGACTGCACCTACATAGTGTTTGTTTTCCGCTGGCTCATCACGGCTTTTGTGACCATATATATTTCTTTCCGGCTTACCCACAGCCCCTACACCGCTGTATTCCTTGCCTCCAATATTTCTTAGTATCGTAATTCTTCGGATATGTGACCTAGCATTTTTTACCCTGTGGATTAAATTTGTAAAATACAAAATCAATTCTTCTGTCACTCTTGATCCGGTCTGTATCTCAAATGTTCCCGGTGTATATGGCGGATCTGCAAAATCGAACCATTCGACAATATCACCCTCTCCGAATACAGTCCGTATAAGCTCCTTTACTGCACTCGGTGTCCCCGCTCTTTGATACCAACCAAGAGCATTTTTCACAAGCTGCCTTTTGATGTCAATTGGCAATCCCTCATCATAATACTGTGTCCTAAATTCAAGAGCCATCAAATCAAGTACTTCATTGTCCATATGATCAATATCGGCATAGAGCAGTGTCTGAATAGAGAGCTTTATGATCTTCTCCATCGCCATCTTATAAGCATAGCTAATAGCAATAATATCCGGGTTAGAAGATAGTATTGGTGGTAAAACTGATATAATTTCAGCATCTTCATACTTAATCATTCTCAAGTCCTCCGTATGTTACTGTCTGTTCTTCTACTCCGGCTACTGAATTCGAATCAATTATCGTGAATATTGGGGTATCTATGTCTGCTCGCTTTGCTCCTGCCTCAACAATCTTTTGTTTTAGAACATCAGGGTTTATATCCCTACCAATTTCTGCCCTCTGCCATGCAATATATTCTGCTACTGCCTGAGTTACTTTTAACTGTATAGAATTTGCCCTTGCTTGATCGCTTGTATTGATATAATATTTCAGCCTGATACTATACTTTTTTTGTGTCGGGGCAAACACTTCAACCTTGTCTGTCAAAGGTCTAATATCAGAACTTGATAGGTACTCTTTAAGACCGTTTATTGACTCTGTTTCAGGTATTACTCCGTCCTTTAAAAGATATCGTATCTGTACTACCCCGGGCTCAGGGCTTGTAATTCTCACATTACTTATATCTGCACTATACTGTCTCGTGAAATATTCATATGAATCCACAGAACCTGCTGTTGAATACGATGCTGGTGCAATATAAATCCTTTGCCTTAGCGATTCATCCGACTCAACATCTGATCCATTCTCCGGTTTTGTAATATTCTTCGCACTATCAATAAACGCCACAATATCAACAACCGTGCTTAGATCTCCAATATCATAATTGTTAGTTACTGCTCCTGTTGTTGTGCTGGTTGCTGAAACATCCACATAGGTTTGTCCTACCGATATTTCTGCATACTCATCAGTTGCAAAGTACACATTATCTCCTGCCGTTACTCTAGTCCCTTTTGCTATACCTATCGCAGATACCCTAGGCGCATTCATTTCAAATCTAATAGTTGTTGTTGAACCTGTTGCAGGTTTACGATAAATATGCTTTAAAGCACCGAGATTTTCTAAGTAGTTCCCTCTACTATATTTCAGCAATCCCATTTTCCCTGCATCGTCCATATACATATACCCTTGAAAAATATAGTAAGCACCGGCAAGTAAAATAATACGCCTGTCATCTGCTTTCCCAAGCACAATATCTTTCCCTGTTACTTCCTTATGCTTCTCTTTAAACCAAGAAATCATATCATCTGATAGCTTTTCTATTGTGTAATTGTCCATGAACGAGATTTCCGGATAGTCCTTAATACTTTTCAAACTACTAAGTGCCACTATTTTCACCTCCCTCCAGATATACTTTTATTTTGGTCTCTCCGTCTTGCGTATGTTCAAACTCTACATTGCTAACAGACACTCTTGGCTCATAAGTATCTACCTTTGCCACAATATCTGTTACAATATCATTTTCTAAATCCACAGGGATTTTTGACACATTGCTTATTGATAAACCAAGTCCTCTGATAAGCGGAATAGTCCCTTCAGAAATCTTAAATAAGTTATTCAGATTTCTTCGGATATCCTCCACTTCATTGCTGTCTATCTCTTCCGAAAAATCAAAGAGTAGATTTTCCATACTCCTCCTTACCTGTACTCTGTCATTGTGATGTCAAACTGTGCAGTATATAGCTCCCCTCGCTTTAATACCACGCCAAATGCTTCCGATATTCCCACAAGCATTGCCTTACTGCAGATATTTCTTCTTCCAATGACTAGGGGTGCAATCTTTCCATTTGCAATGCAATTAATAAGCTTCTTCTCCAGTTTCCTCGGGGACATTCCCCTGCTTGCATTCACTGTTATAGTAAAAGTTATATTTTGCAATTCACTGCCTAAAAACTCTACCATAGGCTTACTACCGATTGGCACATGCATAGCCGTCCTTATAGACACATCTCTTTTAAAACCATTAAATGTCAATATCCTTTTATCACTAGTTTCAAATTTTAAGTATGATCCCCAATTGCCCATCTTTGCCATATATGCACCTCACTTTATTTTGCTATAATCTCTGCCACGCTGATACTGCCTGAGCTGTCCTTAAGTGTCAGCATTCCGTTCTTTACAGCCATTTCTGCCTTTGGATCATCTCCTGCATAGAACTTTCCGAGTATCACAGCTGTAGAGTTATCATTGCTCAAATGTGCAACAAGAACCGCATCATCCTTTTCAAAAGTCTGTTTAATCCCTGCAAAAGCAAGCACCGGAAGCTCGGCAGTGGTCTTACCTGTATCCGGATAAGTCACCGAAACCCCACCACTTCCGACACTGCTCACAAATCCTATTCGTATCATCTATACCTCCTACAATCTTGGGAATATCCGGTAAGCAGATACGCTCATCTTATGTCCTGATGAGCCGGAAAGATTATGATTGACTTTTGTGACATAGTACTTCCCGTCAATCCTGCCCATTCCCTTTACTTCAATGTTGCAAGATGCCACGATATTGGCATTTCCAAGAGCTGTAAACTCCAATGATACCGCCTTTTCATTCTCGGCATTCACCTTTGCCTTTGCGATCCGTTCTGCTTCCTCTTTACTCTCAGCCTTTTCATTTAAGACAAGCATTCGTGGTTCTTCTCCTACTGTCACAGATATGACCTTGGTCTTTTTCTTCTCATCCGTTTCATTTTTATCTACCTGTGTATAGGATATCTTTGCCCCTGTGTAAGTGCCTACAAGTGTAGAGTTCCACGACCACTCCTCAAAATCCGATTCTGAAAAAGTAGCCGTAATTCCTCTTGCCTCATACCCTGCTTTATCAAAAATGACCAGAGCTTTTTTGTATATCTTGATACAAAGCCCTTGGTCATTACATAAATTAGATATAAACTCACTGTCAGTCTGTTCTTCCTGATCTACCTTATCGATGATCGGTTCTCCTGCCCAGAAGTACAAATCCGTCATTCCATACTTGCCTTTGATTTCTTCCGCAATCTGTTTGACCGTTACCTTCTCCCAGGTCTTACTGACCTTGCTTGTCTGAAAGCTCTGACTTGCCGGCAGGGATATTCCCTTGATACTGCACTTATGACCTCCGCTTCCTCCGGAATAAGAAATATCATCAATCGTAAAATTCCCACAGTGATATTCCTGATGGGCACCGGTCATATTGTGAAAGTACATGGTGACATCAAGGTCATGTTCCTTTTCTGGTACAAATCCCTTGCCCATCGCCCAGTCTGAATTTCTATCTATTAAATCAAGCGTTATTTCATCTGCAGTACTGGAATCGTTATCTGTATAGGATATACTCTCACATCTGCCTGACAGTCCAACTTCTGCACCGTCATATAAAATCTTATATCCTACTCTCCTAGCTGCTGGCATTTAACATCGCCCTCCATGCCGGATAGTCGCTTGGCACAGTCTGCTTTAAGGTAGTTTCTCTATCCGGCAGCAGAATATCCACTCCTGCAGGAAATACAAAAATATTTAGCTTATCACGATTTAAGTCCATGATTCTATCGCACATGTACTCATCTCCGAATACTTCATAGGCTATCTGATCCCAAGTCTGTCCTTGAATAGTTGTATAAATACTCATTGTATCCCCTCCTTAAAATTTCACTCTACCTTTGTCTTTTTGCCACTGCCTCATCATTCTGTCAAACTCGGCTTGCGACATCTTCTCAGCCGCAACAAGGTCTGTTTTACTTGGTGCTTCTCCCTCAAAGCGATATACGGGTGCGTAGTGAATCGTGACTCCTCCAGTCCTGTCATCATCAGCGGCACCTCCTGAAGTTGCTATACCGCCTGCCAATGCCGCTATCGGAGTTCTCTGAGAGCCGACTACAAAGTCTTCCACCCTTTGAGCAAGCAACTGAATGACCGATCCGATTGTTCCCGATGGATTATTGATTGCTCTGTCAATAAAGCTTCCCATGTTTTTCCAAAGCTCTGCAAGCGGGAGAATTGCCTCTGCTCCGGCTTCTCCTCCAACCATAGCATTATTGCCATTCATCCCGAAAAGAGTAGGCTCCGTCATAATTCCACCGTCTTTATACCATTCGACTCCAAATTTAGGAATCTTTGGCGGCGGTCCCAGACTAAATTCTCCAGTGACGGAAAAATGTGGCATTTTCAGTTTTGGAAGCTCCCAGTGGAAGTTAAAGAAGCCCTTGATGCTTTCTATCGCACCTGAAACGATAGACTTTGCTCCATCCATAATACTTTGAAACTTACTCTTTATTCCTTCCAAAACTGTGCCAACAGCTGCCTGTGCTTCTGACATCTTCGTTGACATTGCACTCTTGATTTCGTCAAGTTTTCCGCCTGTTAAGTTATTTATAAAAGTAAATCCTGCACTGTAGTATCCTTTTATTCCTTCCATCGCTCCGGCAGCTACCCCTTGAATGCCTCCACCATGTGCGTCGTATGCAGCTTTGATATTGCCGAGTTTCTCACTTATCGTGTCCTTAGCTGCCTGCAAGACATTACCTGCCGTATCCTTGACATTGTTCCATGCTTCTGAAGCTTTCGCCTTAATCTCTGAAAGCTTTCCACCTGTAGCAGTATCAATTGCATTAAAAGCTCCTGTTACGATGCCCTTAAGAGCATTAAGCGGAGCCATTGCAATTGAGCCAAGTACTTTGAAAGTTCCTTGAAAAATGTTCTTTAATCCGTCCAATGCTGTCTTCCAATCTCCTGTAAAGACTCCCTTCACAAAATCTATAATACCTTGAAAGACCTGTTTTACTCCTTCAATTATCCCGGTTACTGTAGCCATGAAGCCGTCAAATACACCTTTTATAAATGCAAAGGCTACAGGAAACTGATTCTTAAATCCTTCTACTGCATTTGTGATTGCTTCTTTCATAGCATTAAACTTCTCACCAATCCATGAGCCAAGCTGTCCTGCTTTCTCTTTGACCATATCCCAGTTTTGCCAAAGCAGTACACCTATCGCTATAATTGCTCCTATGGCTAAAATAACAAGTCCTATAGGGCTTGTTAAAAATGCAATGGCTGTTGCAAGTGCTGTTGTTACTGTTGCACCAACACCGGCAGCTGCATTCCATGCCCATTCAGCTGCAGTCATTGCCCAAGTTTGAACCGTACTCGCTGCCTTTAATACAGCCTCTTCTATGTATAGATAGTTTATTGCAGCCGTCAAAGCCATATCCTTAATTTTTGCAATATTCAGAAGTGCCATGGCTTTTGCTGCACTGTATATACCTGTTACAAGCTGATAAAACTTTACTGCTCCTACTGCTATTCCTATTGCTGTAATTGTAGGCAAAAAACCATCCCACTTAATAAACGCATCGGTAACATCTGCCACGCCACCAAGAACTTTTAACAGAGCATCTGTCACTGCCGGTAATGCAGTTTCACTTATAAAACTAATTGTAGGCTTTGCATTTTCAAATGCTTCAAACAATTTATCTTTTAAGTCATTAACAACCTCTATTACTTTGTTGATTGCAGGTTCATTGTTTGCAATGGTATCTTTGACATTGTCAATAGCAGTTATTACATTGTTTATAATAAAAGATACAGCCTCTTTCCCTTTATCAATAAAATCAGTGACAACTTGAATCGCATTACCCACTGATTCAGGTATCTGTACTCCAAAATGATTTTGCATTACACTTGATATACTTTCAACAACACCGTTTCCGCTGCTTATGCTTTCTAAAAAATCAAATACGGCACCTGCCATATTTCCGACACTGTTCATAAAATCACCAACCGGAATTTTTTTAATCATAGATGTCAAATTTTTTGTGATTTTAGGGATAGCCTCTGCAACATTATCGATTATCACTATTGCATACGGACCGAAGTCTTCAACCATAGATATTTTCAAATCACTGATTGCACTTTGAAACCTTGCAATTGAGCCTTTCATTGTATTTGTAACAGCTGCATCCATCTTATCTAATGCCCCATTGGAGTTTTCAAGATTTTCTCTTAATCCATCCCAAGCCGAAGAAGCACCATCAACTCCATCCTTTAAACCTTCAAGTAAATATCCAAACTGAGAATAGTAATTAGTACCTGCAATGGTAGCCATATAGTTGTTTTTCTGCTCATCTGTCATGTTTGACATTGCACCGTTTAGGTCAACTAAAATATCCTTCATGCTTCGCATTTGCCCTGAGCTGTCATAAACACTTACACCAAGTTCTCTAAATGCCGCCTGTGCTGAATCTTTTGTTGATATCCTTACTAACATTGAATTTAGAGCCGTTCCTGCCTCAGCACCCTTAATACCATTGTTTGCCAATATTCCCAAGGCTGTCGCTGTTTCTTTAAAATTCATACCCGAAGCTCTTGCTGCTCCACCACAACCAATAAAAGCTTCCATTAAATCTGCAGAAGTAGTATTGGCTTTATTGTTTGTCATTACAACAACATCAAGGTATTCTTGCAACTCATCAATGCCAACACCCATTGCACTCATTGAATCTGTAACTTGATCACTTGTTGTGGCTAGATCTGCTTGTGTTGCCTCGGCAAGTTTTAAAACCGGAGTTAGTGCAGCTGTACTGGTATTAACATCCCAACCTGCCAGTGCCATATAGCCTAATGCATCAGCCGCTTCTGAAGCAGTAAAGGTTGTTGCTTTTCCTGCTTCTCTTGCTGCGTCCGATAATTGTTTATATTCACTTGATGACGCTCCTGCTATTGCTGCAGTATTAGCCATTGATTGCTCAAACTCAGAATATTCACTGACTGCATCACCAATGAATTCTCCGATTTTTATGGCAGCAAAAGCAGTTCCGATTATAGTAGCAGCCTTTACTGCTACATTGGCTATTTTATTCAAACCTTCTTCAGTTGTTCCTAAACTCTTTTTTAGAGAATTTTCAACCTTACCTGCGATGAGAATTGCCAGCTCTTGTTCGCTCTTTCCTGACACTTTCTGCCACCTCCTCAGCCAACTCTCTTAATTCAAAAACAGACAAGGATAAAAAATAATCTATCCCTGTCTGCAATGTCATTGAAAGTTGTATTGCTATTTTTCTGAAATTCTTACCGTCATCCGGTCTTAGTCCGTTCCGTAAAAAAAAGCCGTTACACGATTCTTTATTTTTACCGCTTCCTTCGGATGTAATCCTTTAAAGAACTCAATTGGTAGTTTTGCTGCTTTTGCTGCTATGATACACGCATACTCAAGAGACATCTCCGGCAAAAAAGTAAAACCTCCTGTCTTATCAAGTACCTTATTTGCAGCAATCATATCTGCGGCAGTCATATCATCCATACCGCTTAGGTCTACTTTCTCATAAGTAGTACCCTCAAAAACATAGGGCTTATTAAAAACTACAACTAACGGATTTTCCAAAACTTCACCGTCTTTATCAAGTATTTCTGTAGGAATAATCTCCGTACCCTCTTTCTTCACCATTTTTGCTCCTTCCTGTTTTATTAACACTGACTTCTTACCTTTGCCAATAAGTCTTTGTCATTTACTTTGTATACATTATTAAGCTTATCAAGCTCTATTCTTTTTTGTCCGTCAAGTTCAATCATGATGTATGCAACTTCTACCGTTACGGATGAATCCATTGCACCACCCTGCTTTACCGTTCCTGTCGTCATCTTCTTTTGTCTTCCTCTGACTACAACCCTCATTCCCTTGTAATCAAGATTTCCGGTACTTTTCACGGTATACTGTTCACTTGCTCTTAAAGTCAAGTCAAGTGTTTCCATTGGAGACATTATCTTGAATGCATCCTCGTCAAGAATTCTGAACGGTACTTCCAGTTCCATACTGCCAAATGCACCTATAATAACTTCTTCCAACTCACCAAGAATTCCGGGACCGCTTAAAGTTTCAGTCATTCCCTCAAAATCAGGGAGAGTTATCTCCCCTGTCAATCCCACAAGAGCAGTTCCTTTATAATAAAGATTAAAATTATTAATTACTCCCGGTATTCCAAGAACTCCTGCCATAATTAGTTACCTCCTCCGCTTATTGCTGCTGCCAACATATCAGGGTCAAACTCAAGCACATTGAGTATGTCCTCTGCCGGTGTGTATGGAGCAAGATATTGGTGGAACTGAATCTTTCCGTTTAAGACATCCGTTATCGGATTATCTTTTTCCTCAAACACTATCCTTGCCCCTGCACATTTTCCTTGTGATACATAAGAGTTGCCCCTTATGTTTTCGCTATCCACTATTGATTCGATCAGACGGTAATTCGCCGGATCATCAACTCTTTGGAAGTATGTCAGAATGAAGCTGTTGCCCCACCATGAGAAAAAGCGACGGCAACAGAACCATCGATCTTTTGGATCCGTTGTTGCCGGATAAGCAGCAGTATTATTGCCCCATGTTCTCCAGCCGTTCACATTGATAGCTGTCACAATGCCCTGCCCGTTCAGCAGATTTGCCTGTACCTGATCAAGAGTTACTTCCGTTCCGTCTGCAAGTACCATTCCTGTAATTCCTATTAGTTTATTTGACGGACTTAAATTCGGTACATCATCATTCCTTGCGTCTGTATATGCTGTCAATGCTGCAAATACGGCAGAGTATGCATACTGCTTTTTACCGACCTTTACTTGGGGCCACAGAAGCACACTGTGTTTATTTGTATATCCGTTTTTGTTTTTCCACTCACCAACTGCTGTGTACTTTGTCGCTCCTGTACTTGTACAGTCCACATCAAGCACACACTCGCAAGTAAATACACCGTTTATCTCTCCACACTTTGCCCCAAGTACAGCACCTATTTCAGGAATGTGTGACCAACCCGGTGCAAGCAAAAGTCCTGGAGTCATGTTAAATTTCGGATATACCTGTCTTATAAGCTCAAGTCCTGTTTCCTTGCCGCTTACAGGATCATATCCTCCAATTATGTCCTGTGTCTGTACCATTGTAGGATCTATACTTGTTGAAGTAACCTTTAACTGTGTAGCCCCTGCATGAGCACTTCCTTCAATAAGTGTAATCTGTAAAAGCCCTTTTTCATTGAAACTTGTGATGTAGTCTGTACCTGCTGTGAGAGTAGCCTCTGATTCTTTTACGATTAAGGTATCATGAAGAATACCCTGCTCCTCAAGTGTCGCCTGCTTTGCAGTAACATTTACAGTCTTTTCAGCATTATTCTTCTTGTGCTTCTTAGGGTCCAACACATTTATCAAAATTATCGGTGCTACATTTAATACCCTAAAACTTGCATCAATACTTTGGCAAAGTGTATAGTCTTTGAAGTTATCACTAAATCCAAGTTGCTCTGCCGCTTCTGCATAGTTATTTACCAAAAGCGGAATATTTGTAACTGCATATGGGTCTTTTGCAAGATTTATAGGTGCTGTCCCTATAATTACCTGCAATCCGGCACTTCCTGTAATTGGTGCAACAAGACTTGTTGCCTGTTCACTTACCCTAATTCCATGATTATAAGCCATTTCTTTCTCCTTTCTATGGTCTGTAATTTACTACTTTGTTGTATAAAACATATGTTGCTCCGAGTTCCCTTTCTATTTCCTTTATTGCTTTTGAAAGTTCCGTAACCGGAACAACAAGTCCATTAAATGCAGGCTCTTTTTCCATTGCAGCATTTAATTCCTTAGATAAGCCATTGTTGAATATCATTCCATGACTCGCAACTCCTGCTATGGTTGGTCCCACATACACCAGGATTTTAGGTTTTTGTTCTTTAGCAGTTTCCGATATTGCTATGGGAGATTTATCCGTATCAGATCTAACTTCTGCAGACACAGTTCCTTTCTTCATCTCACTCATGCGTATTTATCCTCCTTTCTGACAGCTGCTGTCTTGAATTTAATACTGATTGCTCCGAAATAATAAGGGAATGATTCCTCATCCTGCATAGCCCACTCAAACCCGTTTTGCTCATCATTCAAAAACACAAATTGATTTGCAAGCATTGGATCTTTAAAATACCTGTGTTCTATTTTTTGAATCATTCCCAATATGGTTTTATATCCCTGATTATTTATGTCATCATCAAAACAACCAAGAATAAGCATTACCTTTACTTCCTGTGCTTCTGTCCAACCCTTTACCGAACCTTCTTCAATCCTTATAATTACATATGGTACTGGGTCGGGTTCTTCCTCGTCTTTCCTGATTGGAAGATATTGTTCAAAAACATTTAATGTTACATACTCTCCCGAAGAGTCTTTGAATAAATCGTTCTTGAAGATTTCTAAAATATCTTTTACAAGTACCGTCTGCAACTTACTTGCCGTCATCATCTACCTCCACGAATAACACGCTGAATTTGTTTGTTTATACTTTTCATCAACTCTTGTTGTATACTAGGCTCAAGATTTCCATAAACATCCTGATTACCAAGCATTTCAGGGTCTGACGGTCCTGCAAGGGTTACAAGCGGATACCTACTTTTAGTCAATCTTTGAAGTATGGTTCTATGTTTCCTGTTTCTATTGCCATTCTGATCTTCCCCATTATCTATTGTAGTAATAAATGCCTTTCCACCAGTGGAAGAAATTAATTCTTTTAAACTTCTATCATTTCGCCCTCTTGCTTTTGCAGCCATTCTTACTCCATTTTTTCTTGTCTGAAAATATATAAGTTGATGAGGTCTTCCCTTAACCTTAATTTTTGCACCTAAATTTGATATTGAAGCACTTGTTAATGAAATATTTTTCTTCATTTTTGAACCTTTTATTGTATATCTTTCCCTAGCTTTTTCAGGAAGCATTTTCCTTGTTTTTCGGGCAGCCATATTTATGGCATTTTTTAAAACATTAGGGGTCTTTTTTTCTAAGCTTCC
>CAJPUK010000011.1 GCA_905373785.1 uncultured Johnsonella sp.
ATTAATTAAAACCTAAAACTAATTGCTCTCTTTCTTTCTTGCTGCAAGTGCCAATGATACTGAAGTATAAGCCATAACACATACAACCAACCACTTAAGTATAGTAAGATCAAGTCCTGATACGAACTTAAACGCTACCCATACACCGAGAAGACCGAATATAGCTATTGCAAGAGAAGCTATCTTGTTATAAGCTCCCTCTTTAACAAACTTGATAGAAGCAACCGGCATAAGGTATGCACAAGAACCCATCATTATAGGGAATGCTACAAGTGGGCTCATTCCAAGTAAGTATACCAGTGCCATACATGGAGCATATAAACCTATACCTGCGGTCATAAGAGCACCGAGTATAAAGTTTACAACTATACCAATTACAAGTTTAATACCTGTAAGACCTACAGCATCACCACCACTTGGGAAAATACCACGTAATTGCAATACCAATATAACACCTGTTATAAATAAAGCTATAGCCATAGATATTCTTATAACATTGGTATGAAGTTTAGATACTATACCTGCACCAAGGTATGCACCTGCTACAGCAGCTATAAGCATACCTGCCAAGGTAATAGGCTCTACTTCTACTTTTTGTATAAATAGAAATGCTTCCAATACAACAGGAAGTATACAGCTTACATTAAGTGTTCCCGGTATAACTCTGTCCTCTGTCTGCTTTGCAGCTCTTAAAAGTGCAGTTGCAGGAGCAAAAGAACCTATACCTAAGGTATCGAAAAAGTTTACAATAAAACCTATAATACTGCTTATTATTGCATTTTTAGTTACATTTTTATCATTTAAAATCTCATCTTTATGCTTAACCAAATCTTGTATAAATACTACCACAAAGGCTAAGGTTAATATACCTAGCACTATTAATAAAACATTCGCTGTGCTCATAAATTTCCCCCTAATTAATCATTTTTTGCTAACCACTTCTTTAGCATATCTACATATTTATCATTCTCATCCACATAACACATATGCTTGGAATACTCGAAAAGTTCCCACTCGGCATTCGGTATAAGATCATACATGGTCTTTGCTATGTATGGAGAGCATAAATCTTCCGAACCGCTTGCTATAAGACAGGGTGTAGATATATTCGGTAACTTATCTATATAATTATAATCTTTTAGCGAACCTACAGGAGTAAACTCATTAGGTCCCCATCCGGCTATATAAGCTTCCGTGCCTGCTTTCTTTTTACGGGTCAGACACTCAGGAGCATTTTCAGGTACAGGATTATAACAATATCTGGACATAAACTCTTCTACTGCTTCTTCATACTCTTTTGAGCTATAATCGGAGCTTGATACAGCTTTATCTATAGCTTCCTGCATATGTTTTGGCATAAACTTTATCCTGCGTTTTTGCTCTCTTTCCCATATTTCACTGGAAGGCAAAGTACTTGATAATATATAGCTGTTCACACCCTTAGGATTATGATCGCAAGCATATATTATCGCAAGCATACCGCCCCAAGACTGACCCAGTATATGTACCTCATCAAGATCAAGGTGTTTTCTAAGCTGTTTTAACTCCTCAACCCATGTTTCCTTAGTCCAAAGTTCAGGTCTTCCATCTAAAAATGAATTGCCGCAACCTATCTGATCATACATAATTATCTGTCTTTGGTCTTCGTCTGCAAGTCTGTCAAGTACTTCGAAGTAATTATGTGTAGAGCCCGGTCCGCCATGAAGCAATAGCAAAGGCTTTTTATCATTACTTCTTTCTCCCACTATTCTATAATAAGTCTGATGCCCCAAATAGGGCATGTAAGCCTCTGTAATTTTAACCATATCAAGCCTCCTCTTATATATATAACTTATCTAGTGTATATTTTTTGACAATCCCAAAACTAATTATACTGATTTCTACAGGTACTATTATAAGCCTGAGTAATTTACTATACTTGCTCAATCGGCATTGTACCTGCAAAAATCAGTAACAAATTCCGTTAAACTTTTGCAAATAATACACCGGACCGCTGTCACAAACATAGACAGGTAATTCTACCCTTGAGCCGCTATGACAGCCGTAGGGAACTTTTATTCCCGAATAGTCGAATCCTATTCTTCAGGTACAACTATTATATCCTTGGTATATTTATTCAGCACTTCACAGCCATCCTCTGTAATAAGTACCAAATCTTCTATTCTTACACCGATTCCCTCATCAGGAAGGTATATACCCGGTTCTACAGAGAAGCACTGACCAACCTCAATAATCTCCTCATTTACAGAAGATACATCTCCCGCCTCATGATCTTCAAGTCCTATAGAATGTCCTGTTCTATGAGTAAAGTATTTTCCGTAGCCCTTCTCTTCAATATAATTTCTTGCTGCAAGATCTACATCCTTCATCTTGTTTCCGGGCTTTGCAGCAGCTATACCTCTTAAGTTAGCTTCAAGAACTATGTTGTAGATTTCTTTTTGTCTTTCACTTACTTCACCGATAAATACCGTTCTGGTCATATCTGAAGCATAATTTTGGTAAAATCCGCCTATATCAAGTATTACGCAATCTCCATGCTTACCCTTGCTGTCATCGGTAAGATGATGAGGATCTGCGGCACCCTTTGCATACGCTGTAATAGGCTCAAATGAAACCTCGTTTATACCATGTTTTTTGTATATTTCCTTTACTTTGTCGCTTAATTCTTTTTCGGTTAAGCCCTTAGCAGCCCATGGTATAAGCTCATCCATTACATCGTCATTAATAAGAGAAGACTTTATCATAAGTTCCTGTTCTTTCTTATCCTTAATCTGTCTAACCTTATCAACTATAGGAGAACCGTTAATAAATTTACTTCCTCCTCCAAGTTCCTGGAGTCTTAAAAGGAATTTAGCAGGCCAAGTCTTATCAATACCGATTGGCTTATCCTTAGTTACATACCTTGATAAAATCTCTACTCCGTCTTCGATATCATCATAGTATACAACCTCTACACCTACGTCACCCTCCTGCGGGAACAGTTTATTGATTACAAGCTTATGATTACCGTCCGTATTAACATACAGTGCAAGCAATCTTTCACCCGGTACTATGAGTCTGCCTGTTAGATAAAATATGGCCATATGGTCAGATATAATCATCTGGCTTAAGTCCTGTTCCTTCATCTTGTTTAAAATACGCTCTAATTTACCAAAATCCATATTCATCACCTTTCAACTATAATTAACAATAGTATAAATTTTATTCTTCAGTTACCAATGCACTCAACTTCTTATCAAACATAAGCAATATCACTCCTGATACTATAAGCAAGCCTGCTATAGTAAAATATGTATTTGCAAACGGAAGCTTAGATATTGCCGCATATATGAAACCATAACTTTGACCTGCTACGAACACCGCCAGTGTCCATACTGCCATCATAAGTGATAGAAGCTTTGCAGGAGCATACTTGGATATAAAGGAGTTTCCTAGTGGAGAGAATACCATCTCACCGGTACTTAACAAGATACCGAATACTATTACCCAAAGTATAGACGCCGTTCCCTGACCTCTTACAACCTCAGCCAAAGCAAATACTACAAAGCTTAGTCCTAAAATTATGATACCTAATGAAGTATGCTTAAATATACTGAAACCGCCTTGTGGTCTTTTACGAAGCTTAGTCCATAAGAAACCAAGTACAGGACCGAGAACTATACATAATAAAGCATTTTCTGAGTCAAAGAAGGAAGTAGGAATCTTGAAGTTTCCAATCTGCCAAAGCATCCTTACAGTTTCTTCATCTCCCCAGTGATAATACACAGGCATATACGCCAAGTACCAGAATACCCAAAAGATTGCTGAAAATGCTGATACTATAACTATAGCTGCAACTCTCTTTTTCTCTAAAACGGTAAGAGGCTTATTATCTTCTTGAGCCTTTGTAGTTTTAACCTGATTCTCATCAAACTTAAACGGTCTTTTACCGGTCTCACCTAAGAACTTCCAACCTATAGTAAAGCAAACCGCATTTACCAACATAATTATTGCACAGATAAGGAAACATATGCGATATCCCTGCTGACCTGCCAAAATACCTATAATAGTAGTTCCGATAAATGAACCTACATTTACCATTGAATACTGTGTAGAAAATGCCTGATCAAGCTTATCCTTATCAGAGAATAATCTACCTGTTATAGAGTTTGTCTGTGGCTTGAAAAGTCCTGTACCGATAGCAACTAAAATTATCATAATATTAACACTGACAATATTAGTTGCGCCTACACCAACAAAATATCCGGCTGACATAAAAGCCATACCTACAGGAACCAGGTACTTTGCACCTATAAATCTGTCTGAAATAATAGATCCGAATATAGGTGCTGCATATGTCCATGCAACTAAGTTTGCTGTTGCGATAGCTCCCTGTGCATCATTAAGACCTATTCCGCCATCGATAACTTTTGCCGCTACAAATAATGCAATCAGCCATTTTGCTGAATAAAAACTAAATCTTTCAAGTACAAATGCCAGGTTACAAAACCAGTAACCAACATAATTACTCTTTTTTGTTACATTCTCCCCCATTTTAACTCCTTTCCCAAAGCCTAACTATATAAGTCTTGTTTTGCATAATTATTTCAATACAAAACCGTACTTAACAGGGTCTGTGTCATCTATCACAAAGTGATTGAAACCGGTAATATAAGCTGATCCCTTAACTCTTGGAACAACCGCATCGTAGTCGCCAACTTTAGTAGTCTCTACGATATCACCATAGAACAATGTTCCCAGTATGCTCTCATATACGAACTTATCACCAACCTTAAGCTCACCCTTAGCATGAAGTGTAGCCATCTTAGCTGAAGTTCCGGTACCGCAAGGTGATCTGTCAACCTGTCCCTGTCCGAAGATAACCACATTCTTATAAGTTGCTTCAGGATTGGTAGGCTCGTCAAAAATCTCAACCAGGTCTACAGTCTTGATATGAGCAAGTGTAGGATGCTGAATCTCAATTTCTTTATTGATAATATCTCTTAACTTAAGAGCTTTTTCTGTAAGTTTAGAGGTATTCTCAGGCTTGATCTCAAGTCCGAGTTGCTTAGCATTAACTATAGCAAAGAAACTTCCGCCGAATGAGATATCAAATACTATTTCCTGACCGTCAAGCACAACCTTCTGATCTTTCTTGTAAAGGAAGGCAGGTACATTTATGAAAGATACATTTTGTACTTTACCGTTCTTTACCTCCGCCTTAGCTCTGATAAGTCCTGCAGGTGCTTCAAGTGTAACCTCGGTTACAGGCTCCTTCATAGGTACCATACCTGTCTCTATTATGGCAGTAACAGCACCTATTGTACCATGTCCGCACATGTTAAGGTATCCGCCTCCGTCCATGAAGATGATACCGAAATCAGCTTCTTTATTGGTCGGTGCAACCAAGATGGAGCCGAACATATCATTATGTCCTCTCGGCTCAAGCATAACTGCAGTTCTGATGTGATCCATATGCTCTTCAAGATATGCTTTCTTCTCCGGCATGGTATCGCCGGGTACATTAGTGATGCCACCGGTAATAATTCTGGTAGGTTCTCCTGCTGTATGAGAATCTATGGCTTGCAATCCTCTTGAAAAAATCATACTACTACCTCCTTGAAAAAATTATTTTTTTGCTTTTCTCATTTTTAACTTCAAAAATGCCACAGCTTTCTTAGCATCCAACTCATCTACGGCATTTTCTCCTACGACCTCGGTTTCAGTACCGTCCGCTTTAGACATATCCACAATAGTATCCATATACTTATTGCTTACTACAAAATTACCTACGGTACCGTTAAAAGTAACTCCGACTACAGGTATTTCTCTGCTTCCTATTTCCTCAAAGGTATTTGCAAAGTCTACATGTGAGTTACCCCAACCGTCACAAGATACTATACACCCGTCAACTCTCATTGCCTCAAGTATCTGTGCCGTTCTTTGTCCTACTCTGTTTTTTTCCACATTATCCTGAGGAGTTCCTACTATTATAACTCCTGCCAGATCCAAGTCCGTATCATTAGAAAGCACATCCAGTAAAGGATCTCTAAAATGATGTAAACTGGTTTCTTTTGTAGATGGTCCTACTCCCATAAATACCTCCTAAGTTAGAGATCTGAGTATGCCGTCCCTGTATTCGTTAGGTGAAAGTACAACCGGCATATTTCCCAGATCTATTATAGATATACCGCCTTCAAAACCTGAGGGGTCATTGGGGAAAAGCAAATTATCATACATAGCTCCCTGACCCGCAACTTGCTTTACAAGTGCAACTCTTTTGGCGTTGGGTCTTATGATATCATAAAATTCATGTACTTCATCGGCATGCTTTGCTTCTTGTTTCTTTAGTACTTCTCTGATTTTTGAAACTATATGATCACAGGCTTTAAATGCCGCATTCGGAAGTCTTCTGTCATACACTTCACCGCCTTTGATAAGAACATCTATATGTATAATATAGTCTCTTTCCGCAGGGGTCCCGGCTTTACCGAGTTTTATTTGTTCTTTAAGTATTCCCTCTGAAGAACCGAACTCATACATCTGTCTTCCGTCCTCATCACAGCCTGTAAGCATAACATAGGCTCCGGTCATAGTGTATGTTATACCGCTTCCTATCTTGCCGAGTACCTTGGTAGATATAGGCATAATATCCATTATGGTATTGATCTGAACATCATGCTCACGAGGTTTAATTATATTAATTTCTATCTTCTTAATAAGCGGATCTTCAATTGAGTTAATTATTTTTTTATCAATCTCTAAAACACCTTTAGAAAAAGCAAACTTATCAGACAATACTACTTTTTTTACATCAAATGCTTTAATAACTAACCTTCTTAACTCCATATTTTACTTCCCCTCTAAAAAGCTTTATTTAAAAAAGCTGTCGTAAATAAGATTTTTAAGATTATTAATTTAAAAAGTTCAAACTATATCTTATCTAAAAATCTAATTTTACGACAGCCTAATGTAAATATTAAACCTTAGCAGAGTACTCGTAAGGTAGTGAAACTATCTGACCAGCACTTGGAATCTCTAATATTTCTTCGAGTGCAGCCTTAACTATAGCTGTCTGCATCTCCTTATCATGTGGCGCACCTGCATTGGCACCCATAGGAACCAGCGGAGCAACTGCTCTTGGAGTTCCGTTTTGTCTAACAACCGGCGGTAGGGCTGCAATTATTATTGTAGGTATACCGGCTGCTTCTATCGCTCTCTGCACAATCACGGCAGTTCTATGACAAGTACCTCAACCTGCGGTCATAAGTACATAGTCAACCCCTTCGTCCTTAAGCTTTTGAGCGATTGCAGGACCGGTCTCGTTAGTAAACTTAGCCTGGTCTCCACCACCACCCATGAAACCATAGTGAATTGGTGCTACTGCTTTTATAAATCCTTCTTTTGCAAGCTCCTGTAATCTCTCGATTGGGAACATACAGTTAATATCCTTGTTAACGTCACCGTTATCATATCCACCGTGTGATACCATAAGCTCATCTCCATGAACGGTACCCGGTATTTCTCTAAATGTGAAATCTCCTGCCAAGTTAAATCTCTTATCAGTTTTAAGATGTACACCTGCTGCTGTTGCCAAAGCTACTACAGCATCCTTAAGAGGCTTTGTAGCCGGTGCCCATACTGGCGGAGGAGTTACAGGTACAAATATCTCTGATTGTAACCCTTTTACTATAACGCTCATACATTTTCCTCCATTTCTTTCATACTTCTATGCATCAAATTTTGTTCATATTTTTCATTTATTTCAGGACCTAAGACTTCAGGATAGCTCAGTAAAAAACCAACCTCAAGACCGGGTTTTAATTCATAGTCCGTAATTACCATTCTCTTAGGTACTCTGAGACTGCCCATTCTGCCTTTTAAGTCTATGCCTATTAAGCCGTCCTTTACCTCAACTATCACACCTTCTACATAGTTTTCCGTAGAAGTATATCTTAAATTATACATATACTACCTCTGTATTTTGATGCTTTTAACTATTCCTTCTCGTATATCTCCATACGCTTCTTGCTCTTTGGAAGTACCTGCTCATTATCTTCAAGTTCTATCTTGATGCCAAGTGCCTTTTCAATGATCTCAACATTGTTCTGCTTAACATTCGGATTCCACTTTCTTTCAGCATCCTTTGTTGTCTCTCCTGCCATAACTGACTTTAACATAGTTAAAGCTCTGATAGCATCTTCAGGACAAAGTGTGTTGTTAGAAAGAATCTCATTCTCTATACCTTGAGCTGACTTGTTGTTATCAACCATGTTCTTCATGTACTTGTTACCTACAACAAGCGCTCCCTGTACTGCTGAGTAGCTTACACCAACTACCTCAACACCCCTCATACCTATTTGCTCATGATGTGAAGCAAAGTCGATATGGTTATTACCGAATCCCTCTGTTGTGATAATAGCACCGTCTACATCCATAGCTTCTACTGTCATACCAAGTCTCTTTGATACATAGAATTTCTCAGCATTGACCTGTGGTGATCCTACAAAGATAACACCTGCAAGGTCGATATCTTCATCAGCAAGAGCTTCAAGTACAAGCGGCTCACGGAAGTAATGTCTTGATGTCTCCTTAGAAGCAGGTCCGATACATGTAAGAGCATGTATACCGCCGTCTATTACTTCAAGCGGAGAAAGTACTACCGGAAGGTTACCAAGGTCAACATTCGGCTTAGCACCAAGTGTACCTACAGGCTCTACAGGAAGTATGAGGTTATCGTGCATAGCGCCCTGTCCCATGATCTCCTTAACGATTACAACCTTCTTGTGTCCAGGTCTTCTCTTTTGAACAAACTCATTCTCAAATACAACTAATGATGCATCAGCCTTCTTTAGTGCCTTTCTGATCTCATCAGTGATATGATCAGATGCCTTATGAGCTGCCAAAGGTCCCGGTCTTTCCATGTTGGTATGTGCTTTGATGACAACTTCTGTCTTAATAAAAATGTCACCCTTATCGGGAGCGCCCGGTCTTCCCCACATGATGTTTCTGTCCATCTCACCTTCTGAAGAACCGAACTCACCTATCTGAACTCCGCCTTCATCGGTACCGGTAACTACCATAACAACGCCGTCCATTACTCTGGTTACACCCTCACCGAGTTCGCCTTCTTCTTTACAAGCTATAGGCTGAACGTCCATGATGGTCTCTGAGTATTTACCGTAATCCTCAGGTGTGATAATCTCAAGTTTAACTGAAACTACTAAATCCTGTAAATCTGCTGACTCTTCAGCAAGACCTTTTCTGATGTAGAGTGTTGTACCTTCAATCTTGGTCTCATCACCCATCTCAACTTTGTCTATCTTGAAGTGTTTTCTCTTTAATGTTCTGATAACTTTCTCTTCAGCCGCTTTTTCAACTGCCGCTGCCTGTGCAGGTGCTGCTGCCGCTGCTGCTACAGGTGCTGCTGCAACCGCTGCCGGAGCAACTCCCATCTGTGCTGCTACTGAAAGCGGTATGTCAAGAGTTATATTCTTACCTTCACCTATATTGATTCTTACATTTCCTGCTGAACCTGCTGCCGGAGCAAAACTTGGAGCTGCTACCGGAGCTGCCGCTTCTACAACTTCCGCTGCTGCAGGTGCTTCCTCTGTCGCACTCGCCTTAGATTTTGCACCTTCAACTAAAGCATTGGTAAGTGGTGTAAGTGCATCTGAAGTCTTAATAAGCTTTGCACCAAGTACCTCACCTATAGTCAAGGTATCTTCCCCTATTTCCAATAGACCTGAATCTACCAAATCAGGGAATATAGCCGGATCCTCAAGATTTGAGGGTTCAATTACTGTGCCTGCTTCAAATCTGCAGCATAACACGGCAGGATCATTTTCATGCGCCTTAGCTGTTTCTACTGTGATTGACATAGAAATCCTCCTTATATATTTTTTATGAAAAACCAGACCTGTTTATAACTTAAATTCAGTCTAGTCTTTTTTCTTTCTATATAGTCTGTGACCACCGGCTCTAAGCGCACAATCTGTACTATGATACATTGGAACTCCTAACCTAGGAGCTACTTTGGAAACTGTGTTTGTTCAGTCCTCACAGGTTCCTACCATAACTACTTCTGCACCCATTTTCTTGAGTTCCAGTACCTTCTCAGCCTGCCCTGGGCATATACCCGGAAGTTCACATCTAAATCTACCATTAACTTCTTTCATTCTTTTACATTTTACGGAACCGACTATCTCAGCTCCCATATCTGTAGCTATTTGTGCAAGCCTGTCATATTGTGCGCCACACTCACATTCAATAAAACCGATTTTTCTATGGTCTTCTATGAACGGCATTGCTACTATGATACCACCGAGTGTCTTAACAATAGGAGCATTCTCTTCTCCGTGTCTTCCTGTAAAAGGTCCGCCAAGTACTATTTCACCATGCGGCTCTACATATCCTCCGCAATCATCTATATAGTCTTTAATACAAGCACCTATAGGTTGATCCAAAAATACTTGTGGATTTTGTACTCTACCGGTAACAGTTATATCCTTTGTCATAACCGGCATCTTATCCTCTATGGCTCTTGCAACATTTCTCAGGGTCTCTACATTGCTTATTACAGCCCTTGCTTCTATTGGTAATGCTCCCGGTGGAAGCTCTATACCTAAGAACTCTCTTACGATAACTCTTTCATCTCCTGCCGGATACATATCCGGTAAGAACTTGACTTTTATGTCAGGGAAATTCTTACAAGCCTTTGCTATAGCTATCATCTCTTTCTGATGCTTAGGCTTTATAGCTACAATACCTTTTGTAGTCCCTGTTATTTCCATAACATACTTCATGCCACGTAAAACTTTCTCAGGTTCACGAAGTAACATAGCCATATTATGCTCTAAAAGCGGCTCACACTCTGCTGCATTAGCAAATAAATATCCGCCTTCAACTTTGGTACCGTACTTTACATGGCTTGGGAATCCCGCACCGCCGGCACCGACTATACCTGCCTCTTTAATAAGCTCTAAAGGCTCGGTAGCTTCAAGTCTTACATAATCATCAAGGTCTATCTCCCCGATAGTCTCAAGTACTATACTGCTATCTGTAACTTCAACTACTTCAGCATTGGCACTTGCATGTATATTTGCACCTAAGCCGTTAGGCTTTGCAATAAGCTGACCTCTTTTAACCTTATCCTTAGGATGAACTATAGGCTCACAAGGACCGCCGACATGTTGCTTTAATGGTATAACCAATCTCATATTTTTCACCTCCTCTTCTTTTATATTCTTGAACTAGGAAGTCTTATTTTAGTCATTTTAACTATTTTTTCTATATATCTCTTGAGCATTTTAGTTTATATATGACTAAGAACTTTCCTAGGATATTGTAGCATATCTTAACAAATATAACCAGTTATTTATTTATATTTTAAAAAATAACTTTATATTTAACTTTTCAGTAAGATTGTTAAAATAGTGTTAGGGAGAGCCTTTTACAAGACTCTCCCTAACATACAGCTTTTTTTTATTTTTTTCAATTATTATTGCACTTGATTTTATACATTTTAAGTTTCAAAAAGTTTCAAATTGTCATTTTTGATACTTTTAGTTTATTTAGTATAACTTAAGTCAACAGACTTATACCCTTCTAATTCAATACTTATATTAACAGGCTTACTAAGGTCAACACCGTCAAGTGAAAGCTCCAGTCCGGTAGCTGTTCCGTAAGCTGAGTTTTCTATAACTTTGTAACTTCCTCTGCTGATCTTATCAAAACTAAACCTTACTCTGCTGAACTCAACACCGTTTACCTTTACCTTAAAAGGAGTTTTATTCATTTTTATATTTTCAAGATAATCTTTCATAAATAAAGTTCCTGTATCAAAATTAAGCAGGACTCTGTCAGTTCCGAAATAATCAGACTTTTTAAATGTCATAGCAGGGCTTTTCACCTCTTTTGTGATTGTGTATTCAAGAGTCTCATAACCGTCTGCTGTAATCTTCACCGTGTTCACATCCTTATTAAATCCGTCCGGGCTAAGCCACATGGTAGCATCATCATAAGCAACATAGACCTTACTTACATCTCTTCCGTTGAAATTTTCTCTTTTTGAATATTTCACACCGTTTACTTCTACCACTGCTGCATCGGAGTTAATAAATTCATAAATATCCGCAACCGACATCTTTTCCTTATCAAATACAAGCTCGTAGTATCTGTTGAACGGCACTCTTTCAATTCTTGAATACTCAAAACTTTTTACTGAAGGAGCAGCCTTTAATTTCTTCGCACTTATATAACTTGTATTAACAGCCTTGTATCCCTCAAGTTCAACAGTTATGTTGACAGGCTTGCTCATGTCTATATCTTTCAGCGAAAGCTCAAGGCCTGTAAGGGTTCCGTAGGCTGAATCTTCTGTAAACTTATATTTACCCTTAGAAATTTTTTCACTGCTGTAACTTACCTTAGTAAATGCATTACCGTTCACACTGATCTTAAAGGCAAGCTTCCCTCTTTTTATATTTTCAAGGTAATCCTGCATATAAACGGTATTTGTATCAAACTCAAGTTTGAGCCTGTCTGAGCCGGCATGATCAGCTGCCTTAAATGTTATGCTTGGTGGCGTAACCGCCTTATCTACCTGCCCACTAAATACCTCATAGCCGGATACTGTGATTTTTACGGTATTTTCTTCCTTATTAAATCCGTCCGCACTAAGCCACATACTTCCGTCATTATAACTCACATAAGAATTAACTACACTGCTTCGGTTAAAGTTTTCTTTTTTACTGTACTTTACACCGTTAACTTCTACCACTGCCTCGTCTGAGTTAATAAACTTATATACCTCTTCCAAAGACATCGTATCTGTATCAAATACCAATTTATAATATCTGTTATATGGCATATTCGCAGTCTTTGAGTATTCCGTATTCTTTAGCACCGGAGCTTTCTTTAATGTTTCTTGCGGATTTTCCTGCTCCTTAGGTTTTTCACCGGCAGTTTCAACATTTACCTTAATTAATTTATTGACATAGCCTTTTGCCAATACATGTATGGTATACTCACCTGTTTCACTAAAAAGTCCCGGCATAAATACAAGTTTAGTATCTTGAATCTCATAGTAATCATTCATGGATGATCCGCCTACGCTTTCGGTATATACAAGTCTGCTGCTACCGTCAGGTTTACGCATATTTATAGAAGTTATATTGGAAAGGTAATTTCTTGCTGCCGCCTCTTCACCTACCACCTGAACTTTCACTTCTTCACCTACTTTGTAAGCTGTATTATCACTTTTTTCTGCGAGTGCAAGCCTTACATCAGGGTTGCTTTCATTTACTCTAAGAGTAATAACATTAACTTTATAGCCTGTTGCCTCTATCTTAAGCACATGGTTTCCTACTAAAGGAGGATTATAAGAGTTAAATGCTTTCGGATATATTTTGAGTTCCGTCTTGTCGGCATTAAACTCATATTGCTTCAAATATGAATCCGAACGAAGCACAGCACTGTTTCCATCCATAGTAAGGCTTGTAATTGCTGCAAAGTATTCAGGATCGTCAGTGGTTAAGGTAAATACCTCTCCCTTATTGGCAACTGTTCCCATGATTGCAGGTTGCACTTTTCCTACCTGATTTCTAAATGCGGTAGTAGTTCCGAGTAAACCGTCTTCCAGCACCAGCTTGATATCACGTGGTCTTTCCTGTGTAATGCTTGAAGCACCTATTTCTTTAAAGCCTTCAAAACTTAATTCTCTCTGCTCGTTGATTCTTACTTCTTTTACGGCATCAAGATAATTTTCAAATTTATATAAGGTTGTAGCATCGGAGTTCATTACATAATCAACTCTTGAAACATCAAACCACCTTTTTACTACAGCCTTGGAACTTTCGTTATTTCTTCCAAGCTCATTTAATATAAGTGCATTTATAAGTAAGTCATGGTTAAACTGACAGTTTCCGTTAACATAACCGCCTATGCCCGCCTCTGAATCAAAACTTGCAGAACTGCCGCTCTTTCCGCCGCCTGTAGCACTTGAAACCACATCTATTCTCTTAGTTTTAACCTTAGCCGCTGTATTTGCCGTGCCTGAGACCGTGCTCGCCTGAGTCTGAATGTTATTTTTAAGCACTTCAACCTTTTTACTTATAAGCTGATATCCGTCAGCGTATAGACTTATAGTATAAATCCCCTCTTCATCGGTATTTATCTTTTTATCCGCACCCTCGCCGCTACTTCCGTATATTGTAAGTAAGTCACCGATCACGTACCAGTCTTTTATTCTCTCAAGTTCTACCACAGCACCTGAAGGCTTGGTAAGTACAAGTCTTTTAGCAACAATTCTGATATCATTGCCGAAGCTTTCACCGTTTTCACCTTTGATAGTAAACTTTATATCTCCACCGGTTACAGGGCTTGAAGTTGATGAACTTAAAATCATTTTGAAATTAGTCGCATCAACCAAATGTATAGGTACGGTTCTTGTTTCTCTTACATAGTTTGAAGCAATATTTAAGTAATATCTTCCTCTGTTTACTATGTTGGACTGAGGAAGAGCTATTTTTATAACTCCGGTATTACCGAAACCGCTTTCTTTATAGGTTTCAAACATCATATTTCGATTTAATATATTGTACTCGGGGTTAAGTACCTTTATATTTGTGATCTGATCAAACCACTTTTCATGCTCTTCATTTTCAAGTGCGAACTTAACTATCAACTCACCCTTACCCATAGCATCTATTTTAGTCTCGGGAGTCCAATATCTTATAGGAGCTTTAACAATAGACTTACGCTCTCTTTCACCCTTAAGATCAAAGGTCGTATGAGTTAATCTGTCTCTTACATTGCCCTCACTGTCATAATTATCAAGATAGTAATCAAATCTGGGTATACGACCGTTAGCTATCAAGTAATCCGGCATATCCGAAGTACTTCCTGCCTGTGGGGCTGTAACAATCTCTCCCGCTTTAGTTTGATTAAGAACTACCTCCTGCACGGCACTGTCGGCATTTCTTGTAACCTTAAGTACCTTAGGGCTGCTTACCGTACTTCTCCACTTAACTATAGTTCCTTCATCATCTACAGGACTTACCGCTGTGCTTATATCCGTCCCGTCTACTTCGATAGTGTAATCCTGCCAGTTTCCGCTTGCAAAAACTATCGACACATACCTTGCCCAGCCTATTTCGGAATTAATCATCCTTGTTTGTGATTTCACAAGTAAGGACTCGGCATTGCTTGGACTTGCCTTTTGAGTATCTTCTACCTTATCCTCTGTTTTACCTTCTTTTTTATCTTCCGCCTTGTCTTCTTTATTAGGCTTCTTATAGGCATCCGGGTCTTTGCCTTCAGCTATGTACTTCTGTCTCCATCTTTCTATAGAAGCGGAACTTGTCGCATCAGGTTGCTTTGCTTTGGTGCCGTCCTTTAAGTCCTTAGACTTATCTTCAGCAGGCTTTGTACTATCTTGTTTGTTTTCGTTATCAGCCACATTATTATCTTTTTTATCATCTGTAGCAGGCTTGTTTTCCGTGCTCTTTGTATCCTCTACCCTACCCTTGTTTTCTGTAGGTCTTGCATTATCTGTTCCACTTTTACTTTCTGTAGGTTTTGTTTCTTCGAGCTTATTTTCTGGAGAAATATTATTTCCGGTATTGTTTTGTTGCTTATCTTCCTCTGTTTGATTATTTTTTCCATCATCGGAAGGGGTAGTTTTTAAAGTGCCGTCATTTGTTTGAGCGGCTTTTGAATTATCTTCTGTAGAATTATTATTGGAGCCGACAGAATTATTTGAAGTTCCCGAGCTTCTAGAAGTACTTCCGGAACCTCCACCGGAACCTCCACCAAAACCTCCACTTGAACCCTTAGAAACAGTACCTGAAGTTTTTGCAACTGTCTTCTTGTTAGAATCGGCAGCAGGTTTTACACTCTTATATCCCGCTTTTTTTGCCTTTTCCACTTTTCCATCCTGCCCTACAACTCTTCCCTCAGAGTTAACCTTGAATCCGTCAGGAGTAACTGTATCTACAGCCAAACTTCCGTCTTCATAGAAAAAGTAATCATACTCATCTATTACCTGCCAGGACTTAAGCATTTGACCTTGACTTGCATCCTCCGCAGTACTTAAAAAGTACCACTTTCCGTTAGTATCCATAAACCAGCCGGTCTTCATAACACCTGTTATAGGATCAAGATAATACCATACATCTCCTATTTTCACCCATGACTTAATAAGGGTATCGGCACCGTCATAGTATTTCCAAGTACCGTTCTCCTGTTTCCAGGAAGCTACACCTTGTGCAAAACTTGTATATGAAAAACCTTGTAAACTTAGACATACAGATGTAAATATACATAGTAATGACTGTTTGGTAAATGTTTTGCGCATATTTATCCTCCGCTTATATATAATCTTCAAGCATCTTCTTAATATCGACACTTAAAATTAACTTAATTATTAAAAATCTCAAAAAACTACAAAATTAGCTTATGCTAACACAGAGCTAAAGTATATGTTAGCCTGTACTTACTGTCAATAAATATATGCTTTTGTTTCTTATAAAATACTAAATCATAAAACTACCTTTATCTTCAATAATGTTGTATAATCAGTATTACACTATTAAAATATTTATAACAATTTCAGTTTTAGTAAATATATACAAGTTTTCGGTTTGTTTTTTAACAAGGAGTTTATTGTGAAAAATTATGAGATAGAAAGGAAGTTTCTTCCGGCTAATGATAAAGAGATATTATCAATAATAAAAGATTTACCCTATAAATCCATGGTACAGGGCTATCTTAATTTAAGACCTGTAGTGCGTGTAAGAAAGGAAGACGGTGAGTATTACCTTACCTATAAAGGAGAAGGAAGCATTGCAAAGGAAGAGTACAACCTAAAACTTAATGAAGAAAGTTTTTATAATCTTCTAAAAAAATGTGACGGTAATATAATTGAAAAAGAACGCTATAATGTTAAGTTAAGCGATAAGCTTGTCGCAGAGGTGGATATTTTTCAAGGAAAGTTTGAAGGGCTTATACTTATAGAAGTGGAGTTTGAGAGTGTTGAGGAGGCTAAAGTCTTTGCGGCTCCTGATTGGTTCGGTAGGGATGTAAGTTGTGAAAAAGAGTACCATAATGCATATATGAGTACTTTGGGATAGCGGGCGAGAGGGGAAGCTCCCCTCCTGTTTACCGCATTTACCTCTAAGCTATCTCCTGCTCAACAGTAACCAATTTATCTGAAATAATTACCTTAGTCGGACACTTCATAGCACATCTTCCGCACTCAATACATTTACTGTAATCAACCAAGGCAACATTTCCCACCATGTGTATAGCGTCGTCCTGACATTGCTTAACGCACATAGTACAGCCTATACAACCTACGCTGCACTTATCTTTTACAGTCTTACCCTTATCCTGTGAGTTACACTGTACCAAGGTCTTTGCCTTATAAGGTACCATGTCTATAAGTTTCTTAGGACAGGCACTTACACACTTGCCGCAGGCTACGCACTTTTCCTTATCAACCAAGGCTATTCCGTCAACTATATGTATTGAGTCGAATTCACAAGCCTTTACACAGGAACCGTAACCCATACAGCCGTATTCACAAGACTTTCCGCCTGCTCCGGGTACAACCATTGCACCGTTACAGTCATGCAGTCCTGAGTATGTATAGAGTTTTTTAGT
Source organism: uncultured Johnsonella sp. (assembly GCA_905373785.1). GTDB lineage: Bacteria > Bacillota > Clostridia > Lachnospirales > Lachnospiraceae > Johnsonella. The sequence goes on from CAJPUK010000011.1 coordinate 17,641, forward strand.
GTAGTTGCAATTTCCCTTGCACTTTACAAAGGCAACTTTTTTCTCACTTGCACCTACATCATCAACTCCCATAATAACTGCAATCTTAGCTGCTACAGGCTGTCCTCCGACCGGGCACTGATTAACTTTTGCTTCACCGCTTGCTATAGCCTTTGCCAAACCGTCACAACCCGGATATCCGCAAGCACCGCAGTTATTACCCGGAAGCGCTTCTCTTACCTGTATTTCCTTCTCATCTACTTCTACTTTAAAAACTTCACTTGCTATACCAAGCAAAACACCTATTAAAATACCTACTATACCTACCGTTACGGTAGCAATTACAATAGCTGTCATACATACCTCCTATATAAGCCCTGAGAATCCGAAGAATGCTATAGCCATAAGACCTGCGGTTATTAATGTTATAGGCATTCCCTTCATCACATGCGGTATTGTATTAAACTCTATTTTCTCCCTGATACCTGCCATAAGTATTATAGCCAAGGCAAATCCGCAAGAAGTTCCCACTCCGTACAAAAGGCTTTCTAAAAAGTTATACTGCTTTGCAACATTATCCAAAGCAACTCCAAGCACCGCACAGTTTGTAGTTATAAGAGGCAGGAACACTCCCAAAGACTCATAAAGGCTTGGCATATTCTTTTTAAGTACCATTTCAACAAACTGAACCAGGGCTGCAATAACCAAAATAAACACTATCGTTTGCATATATTCAAGCTTCAACGGAATAAGCACATGAGTATATATTAAACTTGCCGCCATTGATGATATGGTGATAACAAATATAACCGCCATTCCCATACCGCTTGAAGTTTCAACCTTCTTGGATACACCTAAAAACGGACACAGTCCTAAAAATCTGCTTAGCACCACATTATGCACAAGTGATGCCGATATAAGAATTAATATTAACTCCTTCATATTTCCCCCTTACTGCTTAGACGGACATGATGATGACGCACCGCATCCGCTACATCCGCCGCAAGCCGGCTGACCTTCATCTTCTTTTTTCTCTACATTGGTAGCACTTGGTGCTTTGAATTTATTTTGTAAGGCTGTGAGCAAAGCCAGTACAAAGAAAGCACCCGGAGCCAAAACAAATATAGATATATGATAGTCGCTTGGAATTATCTCATAACCGAATACCGAACCTCCTCCGAGAAGTTCCCTGCACATACCTATTACTGTAAGTGCTATGGTAAATCCAAGCCCCATTCCAAGACCGTCAAGGAAGGAAAGCCATGCTTTATTTTTAGAAGCATAAGCCTCGGCTCTTCCGAGTATAATACAGTTTACAACTATAAGAGGTATATATATACCGAGTGCCGCATTTAAGCTTGGTAAGAAACCTTCTATCAAAAGCTGCACTACCGTAACCAAAGAAGCAACTATAACTATAAAAGCCGGTATACGCACCCTGTCAGGTATAACATTTCTAAATATTGATATCAGCCAGTTAGACATCATAAGTACCACCAAGGTGGAAAGTCCCATACCCAAGCCGTTAACAGCGGATGTAGTTACCGCAAGAGTCGGACACATTCCAAGCATAAGTACAAAGGTAGGGTTTTCTTTTACAATACCGTTATATAATCTTTCCATAGACTCATTCATAACTATCCCTCCTTACTTGATATAATTTTTAACGAAATAAACGGCAACATTTACAGCATTGGTAACCGCATTACTGGTAATAGTAGCACCGCTTATAGCGTTGATTTGATTATCTGAGCTTGCTCCGGTTTTGGTTACTTCAAAACTGTCAACCTGTTTTCCTGCAAACTGAGTATAAAACTCCGGCTCTTTAGCCCTCATACCAAGACCCGGAGTCTCGGCAATAGTTAGAAAGGCTATACCTGTAACTTTTAAGTCTTTATCTATACCTACGGTTATCTGAACTTCACCGCCGTATCCGTCTTTTGAATGTGTTATAAGCACATGACCTATTACATTGCCATCTTTATCTAAGGCATCATTTACTTCGTCTACTCCTACATTTCCATAACCAAGTTCGGTCAAAGCCTGAGAATTTTCAGTTATAGCCGCCATTGCATCGGCATTCTCCTTAAAATCACCGGCTTCGCTGAAAACTTCCTGATAAGCCTTTTTCTTCGCATTTAATTTAGCCTCTGCTATAGGACCTTTTGTAATTTCATATACTGTCCCAAGTGATACACCGGATATAAGAGTTATCAAGCAGAGTATAATAGCATCCTTTATAAATCCACCTTTTTTCATGCTGCTTTCTTCCTCCTTCCGAACGCTTTAGGTAAAGTAACTCTTTCCAAAAGAGGTACAACTATGTTACCTATAATTATTGCATAAGATACACCCTCGGCACTTCCTCCAAACAACCTGAAAAGTCCTGTAAGTATACCTATAAATACTGCAAATAATATCTGTCCGAGTTTGGTAATAGGTCTTGTAGCATAGTCGGTAGCCATAAAGAAAGCACCGAAGATAAGACCGCCGGCAAATAAATGACCAAGCACAAAGTATATATTATGTTCTCCGAAAATAAATACGAATATTGCTACGGTAAGTATATAAGTTACAGGTATCTCAAAAGATATAACTTTTCTCGCAAGAAGATATACAGCACCTATTAAAAGAGCTATAACAGATACCTCCCCTATAGTTCCGGGTATAGTTCCTATAAATAACTTGTTCAAATTATATAAATTGTAGAAAGCATTGCTTCCTGCTGCAGCGGTTGCACCTGAAGTTGCAGAAACGGTAGCTCCTGATACGGCAGCTGTAGCTTTAAGTGCCGCAAGCGGTGTAGGAGTTGACAAAGAGTCAAAACCCAATTGCTTAGAAGTAAAGTCCGTCATCTTTCCTGCAAACGATATAAGAAGAAAACATCTTGCAGCAAGCGCCGGATTCATCCAGTTTTGTCCAAGTCCTCCGTACAGTTGCTTTACCACTACAATTGCAAATATAGAACCGAGTATCGGAATCCACACCGGTATCTGGGGCGGCATATTAAGCGCAAGTATCATACCTGTTACCGCAGCTGAATAATCCCCTATACTGATAGTTTTTTTAGCTACCTTACAGTATACATACTCTGTAGCTACGGCAGCCGCCACAGTAAGTATAATTACCGCAAGACTGTAGAATCCGAAGTTCCAGACTCCAAAAGCCGCAGCCGGAAGCATGGCTATAAGCACATCCCTCATAATATCCTTGGTGCTGCTTGCTGCCCTTACATGAGGTGATGAAGATACATTATAAAATTCTGCCATTACTTTGCACCTCCTTTAGCTTGCTGCTCGGCTGCCTTTTTTCTTCTGTCAGCCATAACAGCCTGTTTTAAGAACTTAAACCCTTGAGTAAGGGGTATTTTTGCAGGGCAAATAAATGCACAGGCACCGCACTCTATACATTCCATTCCGTTTAATTGCACGAATCTGTCTTTGTTATTGGTCTTAACAGCTTCCATCATAAGCTGAGGCACAAGAATACTCGGACAAACTCCAACGCATCTTGAACACTTGATACAAGGTGTCTCGGGATTTGATGAAACCGCATCCACCTTAAATGCTGTAAGTGCAGATGAGTTCTTTACTACAGGTATATTAACATCAGCCAATGCATCTCCCATCATAGGACCTCCGCAGACTATCTTTTGCGGTTCTACACTGAATCCTCCGCTCGCTTCCAAAAGTTCCGCATATATAGTACCCAATCTTACATTATAGTTTTGCGGTTTTGCTACCGCATCTCCGGTAACTGTGATAATCTTTCTTATAAGCGGTGTTGACTTAGCTACCGCCATATATATAGATATTACGGTATCAACATTATCAACCACACAGCCTGCATCCGCAGGAAGCATACTTGAGTTTACCTCTCTGTCCGTAAGAACCTTGATCAAAGAACGCTCACCTCCCTGAGGGTACTTACTTATAAGACTTTGCACACTTATCTTTTCTTCCTTTTGGGCTAATTCGCTAAGTATTTTTATAGCATCGGGTTTATTGTCCTCAACACCTATTATACCTTTGGCATTGGGAAAAAGACTGAGTATAATTTTCAAGCCGCCTATTATCTTTTCCGGCTCTTCCAGCATCAGTCTGTAGTCACTGGTAAGGTAGGGCTCACATTCCGCAGCATTTACCAGTATGTATTCAATTTTTTCATCATCTTTTGGGGTAAGTTTAACATGAGTAGGAAATCCTGCACCGCCAAGGCCCACTATTCCTGCTTCCTTTATAATACTTCTGATTTCTTCTTTAGATAATTTAGATGCGTCCCTATCCTGTCCGAAGCCTTCTATTGTACTATAATTACCGTCATTTTCCACAATGACGGACTCTACCATAGCACCTTTATTATTTTTTCTCGGCTCAATCTTTTTTACTTTTCCGGATACTGAACATATAACATTAGCGGATATGAAACCAACCGCTTCTCCTATTTTCTGTCCGACTAAAACCTCATCTCCAACCTTGACTAAGGGCTTTGCCGGAGCTCCGATATGCTGTGCCATAGGGAATACCAGTTCGCCCTTTGGCATATAAACTTCTATAGGTCTATCCTTAGAGAGTTCTTTACCCTCATAAGGATGGACTCCACCCTTGAAAGTTTTTAATAACATACAAATCTCCCCTTAAAATTTTTAAAACTTACACTATAAGCAATGTCTAAAATTTATATAAACTATATTTCAGATTACTTAATAACAAACAACCAATAATGTAAACACTTTAACTATATATGAGCTTTATACAGTCCGATATATTGAGCTTTATATCATATAACAACTTGGTATTTATCGGATTATAACATATACCAAGGTTTTAATACAGTATTCTTTGTCTATTATTTAGTACTATTTTTAGAACACAGAAAAACCCTTGTTATATTTTTTACAAAGTTTCAAATTTCTGTAAAATATACCGCAAGGGTTTATCGGGGAGTCAGCAACAGTATATTTCTTATGAATAGCATCAGCAACTGCTTTTAATACTCAGTTTTCTCAATTTTTTAAAATCCTTTGATAATATTAATATTACAATTATCGAAAGAAATACATCTATTGCAAATGAGCCTATATATATTGACTGTATACCGAAAATTCCCGGTAATATAATCATAAGAGGAATATATAAAAACAACTGCCTCCCCAGCCCTATAACCATTGCAGGTGCAGCTTTTTTTATCGAAGGCCAAAAGGTCATGGCAGTCATTGTAACAGAAAGAAGCGGTGCAATCGACATAAATATTCTGAAACTGAAAATATATTCCGCATCAAATGTTACTTGCGGCAACATACTTCCCAAAACAAGTCTCGGACTAATCATTGACACAAGCCAAAACGGTAACATGATAATCAATGCTACAAAAGAAAATATCTTAAATGAGCTTATACTCCTTTCATATCTTTCGGCTCCGTAGTTAATACCGGCTACAGGTTGTAAAGCCCTCATAAGCCCATAAATAGGAGTAAGAGAAAAATTAAATATCCTAAACACCGCTCCGTAAAAAGTAATATCAAGATCACTTCCATAGGCTTTAAGTGCTCTTAAAATAATTACACCTTGTATTATTCCCATCACACTCATAATAAACGATGACATTCCCAAAGAAACAATCTCTTTAATTATTTGTTTATCAGCTCTTACAGTAAATATATTCGCATTGAAACTTGCCCTTCCTCTCTTGCAGTATATTACAAATAAAAGAGCATATACAAACATGCCTATGTTTGTTCCCCATGCAGCTCCCGCAACACCCATATTAAATATTTTCATTAATATATAATTTGATATTATATTTACCAAAAGACCTATTCCCATCATAATAGCAGCGGTTTTCATCTTCCCCTCAGCTCTTACTATCATGTTGTATGCAAGTCCGATGATCCAAAATATGCTGCCTATCAATGTAATCCTGAAATAACTTATGGCATAAGACAGTGCTTCATTATCAGCTCCGATCGACTTAAGCAAAGGTGTCATGAATATAAAGCAAAAAAACATCATGATCGCTGTGACTACTATTGAAATTAAATTAGCATTACCGACAATCTTGCCTTGGGTCTCTCTATCACCTTCACCTATTAAGATACTGAGATAAGACCCTGCTCCTACACCTACCAATGAGCCTAAACCCAGGCTTAATTGTGTTAAAGGATATACTATTGATATTCCCGCAAATGCTGCCTCTCCCACCAATCTGCCAACAAATACTCCGTCAAAAATTACATTCAATCCATATAAAACCATGGCTATAATAGCCGGAAGTGAGAGTTTGTAACAAACTTTCCATAAATTTTCTTCAAGTATTATTTCTTTTTCTTTATTCATACTATTTCTCCAATAAAATAATTCTTTATGTAATTAAAATTTTGTATATTGCATCTGATAATATAATTATTTATTTAGATAAGCCTTAAGCATTGTCTTAAGCATCTCTTTGAGTTTTATAATATCTATATTGTCAAATAGATAAATACCTGTATATAAACAGTTTATAAAAAAAGTAAATTCACGATTACTTATTACTATATACTCTTCCAATCCTTCTTTTTTACAAAATTCTACAAAGTCGTCAAGACTCTCATCATATATTTTTTCAAATAAAAGTTTAAATCTGTCATTCCCCTGTAACTCTATAAGAAATATAGTATATAAATCTTTATATGGATTTTTATCCAAAATTTTATCAAGTAAAATATCAATAATTTTTTCTTTTCTGTCCAACTTTCCATCCTTCATATAGTCCAACACAATACTTTTTCTGTACTGTCTGCCGTCTTTTAAAAGTTCCAGAAAAATCTCTTCCTTATTGGAGAAATGATGGTACATCCCTCCCTTGGATATACCTACTTCCTGTACGATCTCATCCATAGTAGTTTTGGAATATCCGTTTTCTATAAAAAGTTTTAAAGCAACTTCTTTGATCTGCTCTCTTCTTTTTTCCTTGCTTAGTCTTTTTCTCTCCATATTCTCTCCTTTTACCGACTGCGTAGTCGGTAATTAAATGCTACTACTTTTGAATTCTTCTGTCAAGTATAAATTAGAGGTATTTTAAAATATCCTTTTATTGCATAAAAAAACAAATCATTCTGATAAGTCATCTTTTTAAAACAACTTACCGGAATGATTTGTTTTTTTGATTACAGTTAAGGCAGGCTACTACCAATATTCATAATTCGTCTAATTTATTTGCGCTATGATCACTCCTACAAATACCAAAGCACAACCAAGCATCTCCCTAAGACTCAAAGCCTGCCCTATTATAAGCCATGCGGCTATTGCAGCTATAACCGACTCAAGACTCATTATAAGAGAAGCGACCGTAGGCTTTAGATACTTTTGACCAAGCATCTGCGTGGTATATGCAAGCCCCGTACTTAAAATACCGGTATATGCCAAAGGCAACCATGCAGTCTTAATTCCTTCTAAGTTGACCCCCTCAAAAATAAGCATAAAAACAAAGGAAATAAGCCCTGCAAAAAGATTTTGAGTACAGGAAAGCACTATTACATATGACTTTGGCACATACTGATCCACAATAAGTATTTGTAAGGCAAACATTACTGCACAAATAAATGCAAGTATATCACCCATTTCTAAAACTAAGCCTTCTTTTATACAAAGCAGATACATACCCACAACCGCTATGGCTATAGCTATCCAAATACTCAGTCCGTGTTTTTTCCCTAAAAACATTCCTATAATAGGTATTATGAGTATGTACAATGTAGTTATAAAGCTTACATTCGCAACGGAAGAACCTATAAGGGCAAATTGTTGCAAATTGACCGCCAGGAAAAATACTACCGCACAAAATGCAGCACCTATTACACTTGAGTTTCTTTTTCTTATATAGACTTCCTTTTCTTCCTCTGCATTCTTTTGCTTTTTAAGCTCCATAATTGCCCAAGGCATAGTTACGGCAGCACCGAGTAAAAGTCTTCCGGTATTAAAAGTATAGGGACCTATATGATCCATACCCACACTTTGAGCAACAAAGGCAACTCCCCATATAAGCGCTGTTAAAAACAGCAGAAAAAAACCTAATATCTTCTTCTCACTTGATTTTTTCATAAATATCAACTCTCCCCTTAATATAATATTTACTGCTTTACTAAGCTTTCGATACTTTTACCGCCTTACACTATGCATAAAGAGTAATCAGTTGAAATATCATTTAGCCGGTATTCTATACCGACATATACCCTTCACAGAATACTAATCTAAGTACTCTACATTCTTTCAGGTGCCTTGATTGCCAATATATCAATACAATCCTCAAGCACAGACTTTGTAAGAAGAATCAATGCCAGGTATGAGAGTTTTCTTTCCTTATCTTCCTCCGATAATATTTTTACTTCATGATAAAAACTGTTAAAAAGATTGGAAAGTGAATATATGTATTGGCAAATCCTATGCGGCGCTATTTCTTTCCATGCATTATTAAGTACATAATTAAATTTACTAAGTTCCAGTCCAAGCGCCTTCTCACTCTCATGTATTGCCGGTTTTAGATAAGAATAATCAACCTTTACATCCGAGCTTTCTTCATATTTTGCAAGTATGGACTTGATTCTTACTATTGTATACAATATGTAAGGACCGGTATTTCCCTCAAATGAAGTAAATCTGTCTATATCAAATATATAGTCCTTCGCTGCCTGATTGGACAGATCACCGTACTTAAGCGCTGCAAGCCCGACTGTCGCAGCTATGTTATTAGCCTCTTCATCCTCTATATCTCTGTTATCT
>CAJPUK010000012.1 GCA_905373785.1 uncultured Johnsonella sp.
TGAGCTTTCTTCATCATCGTCAGAGCTTTTATTATTGCTAGATTTGGTATAATTTACCTGTTTGCTCGCTTTGACATTTCTTGCCTGTACTATGCCGTTCTGCGTCCAAGCACCCCATTCGTTTACTTGGTAGCCGTCCGGTGTTGTTGTACTTGCAAGCATGTAACCTATACGGTCAAAGTAGTAGCACTCGGCAACTCCGTCGTTGTTGCCGTCTATCCACTGCCATGAGTTTGACGGGTAAGTACCGTTACCGTTATCATACCACCAACCCACACTATCCTGTTTCCACACGCCTGCCATGGCAGAGATTGTCATCATGCTGCTAAAAGCTGTAACTGCCGCAAAAGTTAATAGTTTTTTCATTCTACATCCTCCTATTTTTTAATATATTCATGATGTATAGTAACATATATTAATTTATAGTCAATAGTTTATTTACAAAAATAACAAGTTAATAGAGTTGTTTATATAAAATATTGTAAGATTATACAATGTTAAAAGTGATGTTGATGTGAATGGACTGATAAGAGTCATTTTATCGCTTCATAAAGTAAGGATATCATATACAAAATAAGCAGATATAAGTATTGTATACATTTAATATAGAAAACTTTAATATTAATATTCTACAGGATATGCTGAGGATCTACTGGTTTAAGTTCAAAAATCCTGCCTTGTTGCGGTATTATGTAAAGAGAATATATTAAAAAAGATATAGGGAATAAGGTTGCTCAGGCCTTATTCCCTATATCTAAAGTAAGAGGAAATTTCAATATGTGTAACACTGTGTATCCTTGGAAGCAAAGCTTCCTTTATTTTAACACTGCCAAGTTTACCCCGGCAGAGATTAAAACCAAAATAATTATTAATCAGAAGATTAAAGCTTAGCTAATTCTGCTCCCGCAGCCTTTAAGCTTGCTTCTGCGTCTGAGTCAGGTGCGTTATTAGCGATTATGCCTGCGCCTGTTACGATAACTGCTCCGGCTTTTTCCATTCTTTCCTGCCATGTACGCATCCACTCTCCATCGCCCCAGTCATATGAACCGAACAATACTACCTTCTTTCCTGATAAACCTGACTCAATTTCGCTTATGAACGGCTCAAAAACTGAGTCCTCAAGTTCCTCGGCACCCATAGCAGGGCAACCAAGTGCGAATGCAGGCTGTGCGAGTAAATCACTTGCACTTGCGTCTGAAACTTCGATTATTTCAGCACTTGCTCCGGCTTCCTCAACACCTTTTGCGAGCATATTAGCCATAGCCTCGGTATTTCCGGTCTGACTCCAGTAAACTATACTTACCTTTTCCATATTGTATCTCTCCTTTAATATATGTATTTATATGTCAGCAGGCTATCTCATAAAGTTTTTTGCCTGCAAACCATTCATCAACAGCCTCTTCCTTGGCTCTGTCAAAATCTGCGAACTTCAAAAGAGTCTGATTGAGATTATCGTAGATTTTCCAATATCCACTAAATAGGTAAGCATCACCTTGATACTTTATAAATCCTTGTATATCACACAGAGGATAACCTAAGAATACTCCTACTTCATGGGGAAAAATATCCTTTTTCTCATAATATGCTTTTAGTCTCTTCCTAAGCCTTGGAAGAAAATCCGAAAACTCATTTCCTTTATAATCACAAGACCTAAGATAACTGTATGTTTCATCAGCAAACAAATGCTCTCCAAGAGCTAAGCTCCTATAAACAAAAATCAAATTTCTGTCGGATTTCTCATAGAGAGTTACAAAGTCCAATCCGGCTTTTTTCATATTCTCACATACATACTCAAGCTCCTTTGTAGTTACAAAAAACATACTTGAGGGTTTGAGAGCCTTTAGTAACGGAGCTGTTTTTAAGATTATTCCAAGCTCCGACCTGTCTGAACACTTTGCTGATTTCAGCCTTTCAATTAAATTATCAAGCATACTAGCCTCCACTTATCTGCATAGGTTAGGATATCCTTACTTGATATAATATTCTTATGAGAAAATGCATAAGCAACCCCTCATGTAATATAAGGATTGCTTGGCAACCCTATATTGATTGTATTAAATATCAATCATTGGTTAGGACTCCCTAACAATAACAGGTAAAAGCAAAAATGTCAATAGCTTTTTAAAAAATAATAAATGTATTTATATAAATACATTTCAAAAATATATATAAAAGCTTTTTGTATTTCAAATATATTTTAGATATATTGTATAGTGAATATTGTATTTTTAAGCTCTTTATAGTAATATACTTATAACATGATACTAAGGGTAAAAACCTTGAGTTTTCAAGTTTTTAGTTTTGGGATCGAAGATAAATCAGGAGGTCTTAATTTATGAATGTATACGAGAGCAAAGATATTCGTAATGTCGTTTTACTGGGGCACGGTGGCTGCGGTAAGACTACAGTAGCTGAGGCTATGTGCTATGTAACCGGAGCCATATCAAAGATGGGTAAGGTTGAAAGCGGTAATACTGTAAGTGATTATGACAAAGAAGAAATCAAGAGAGGTTTTTCTATAAGCACCTCCCTTATACCGATAGAGTACAAGGACGAAGATCAACAAATCAAGATAAACCTTCTTGATACACCCGGATATTTTGATTTTGTAGGCGAGGTCGAAGAGGCGGTAAGTGTAGCGGATGCCGCTATAATAGTGGTAAATTGCAAGGCAGGAATAGAAGTCGGAACAGAGAAGGCTTGGGAGATTTGTGAACAGTATAAGCTGCCAAGAATTATATTCGTTACTAACATGGATGATGACAAGGCAAGCTACAGAGAACTGATTTTAAAACTTGAGACAAGATTCGGAAGAAAGGTGGCACCTTTCCATTTGCCTATTCGTGAAAATGAAAAGCTTGTAGGATATGTAAATGTTGTAAAGATGAAGGGTAGAAGATTTACCGACGGTTTTGACTATGAAGAATGTGCTATACCTGATTATTCCGAGGCAAACCTTAAGATAGCAAGAGAAGCTTTGATGGAGGCTGTTGCCGAGACAAGTGAAGAGTATATGGAAAGATATCTTTCAGGAGATGAGTTCAGTGATCAGGAAGTATCACTTGCACTTAGGGCTAATGTAAGCGACTCTTCAATAGTTCCGGTATTACTTGGTTCAGGTACTCAGGTACTTGGATTTAAAGCGCTTTTAATGGCTATAGAAAAGTATTTCCCTTCACCGGACTACAACGAATGTGTAGGTGTGGATGTAAGAAGCGGAGAGAGATTTGTAGCCAAGTATAACTCGGATGCCAACCTTTCAGCTAAGGTATTTAAGACCATAGTAGATCCGTTTATCGGCAAGTATTCGCTTATAAAGGTATGTACCGGAGTGCTTAAGTCAGATACAAATATCTACAATGTGGCTAAAGAGACTGAAGAAAAGACCGGAAAGATTTATGTCCTCAGAGGAAAAGAAAGTATAGAGGTACAAAAGCTTAATGCAGGTGATATAGGTGCTATAGCTAAGCTTAGTGTTACACAAACCGGTGATACCATAGCTCTTAAGAATGCTCCTATACTCTATCATGCACCTAAGATCTCAAAGCCTTATACCTATATGAGATACAAGGCGGTCAATAAGGGTGAGGAAGATAAATTATCTTCAGGTTTAAGTAAGCTTATGGAAGAAGATCTTACACTTGTTTCAGTTATGGACACTGAAAACAGACAGTCCTTACTTTACGGTATAGGAGATCAGCAGCTTGATGTGGTTTGCAGCAAGCTTGCAAGCAGGTACAAGGTTGAGATAGAGCTGTCAAGACCTAAGATAGCATTTAGAGAAACTATCAGAAAGAAGGTTGAGGCTGCAGGGCGTTACAAGAAACAGTCAGGCGGACATGGTCAATTCGGTGATGTAAAGATGAGTTTTGAGCCGAGCGGAGATATGAACAAGCCTTATGAATTTTCAGAGCAGGTATTTGGAGGAGCGGTTCCTAAAAACTACTTCCCTGCTGTAGAAAAGGGTATTGCGGAATGCTGTCTTAAAGGACCTTTGGCAGCCTATCCGGTAGTTGGAATCAAGGCGGTGCTTTTAGACGGTTCTTACCACCCGGTAGACTCTTCCGAGCTTGCGTTTAAGATGGCGGCTACCATAGCTTTCAAAGACGGATTTATGAAGGCTACACCGGTACTTTTAGAGCCTATAGCTGCACTTTCGGTAGTAGTACCCGATAAGTTTACCGGTGATGTTATGGGAGATATTAACAAACGCCGTGGAAGGGTACTTGGAATGGAGTCCGTATATAACGGAAAACAGGTTATCAAGGCGGATGTTCCCATGTCTGAGCTTATTGGATATAATACCGAGCTTAGGTCAATAACCGGAGGTATAGGTACCTTCTCCTATGAGTTTGCAAGATATGAGCAGGCACCGGGAGATGTGCAAAAGAAAGAGGTAGAGGCAAGAGCTTCTAAACTTGAACAGGCTGAATAATAAATAACTCAAACTTCCCATAATATTAAGATGTAATGAACATTGATTTGAAGGGAAGTTAGCAAGATAGACAATTGTAATAGTTGATAAAAAACACCTTATAATTCAATCATACTCGCAACTCTTTTTCAAAGCTTTGACAAATTCACACAGACTGCGGAACTCGTGTGCTCGCCTACTATGTGGCGAGCTGCACTCGAACAGTCCTCGTCTGTGGAATTTGTATCTCGCTTTATCAAAAGAGTTAAACGCTACAAAGATTGAATTATAAGGTTTTTTTATCTTCAGCTACATTACCATTATAATGAGTATAAATTTATTAGCTAAAGTATTGATTTTTTTAATATACTGACACAATTTTGAGTGTGAGAAGTTTGAGTTAAATAATAATAAAGGCTACGGCATAAGGTTTTACTTGATGCTGTAGCTTTTTCTTTTATCACAGGGGCGGTGTAAGGAAATTTTAAATAGGTGTTTGTATCGGGTTTAATATGTTATAATAATATAAAATGGGAGGGGAGGCTTATTGTATGAAATTTTGGATACTTACATTTGGCGTAGATCTGTTTATGGTGCTTATAATGATAGTATTTGGAAGATATCTTATAAAAAAGGCAAAAAAATTTAAAGACCCTTTCGGATATAATACGGGCTTCTCTATAAAAAATAAAGCTGTATGGGAGTTTGCCAATCTTTGTATAGGCAGATCATGGTTTATAGGAGGCCTGGTACTAACTCCTGTAGTAGTTATAATCATGCTTTATAATATACAAAGTGAATTATATATGGTTGCAAGGGTTGGAGGTGCTGTTTGTTCTTTATCGGGTTTATATATGGTATTGTGCACCTTAACTACAATAATACTTTTGAGAATAAAATTTGATAAAAACGGAAATAGAAGGATCAAGAAATAGAAAGAATAAAGAATAAAAAAACAGGGGATAGAAAGAACAAGGAATACAAAAAACAGGGAATAAAAAAGAACAAGAAATAAAGAAAATTAAGGGATAAAAGGAACAAGGGATAAAAAGGGGAGAGAAACTTATGAAACACACATTTGCTATATCGGCTTACGGTAAGTCTATGTATCTGGAAGAGTGTATAAAATCGTTATTAAGGCAGTCTGTAGTCTCGGACATAATTATGTGTACCTCTACGGATAACAGCCATATAAGAGGCTTAGCAGATAAATATAAAATAAATCTTTATGTAAGAGAGGGAAAGCCCGATATAGCGTGGGACTGGAACTTTGCCTATGAAAAAGCAAAGTCCAATCTGGTAACAATAGCCCATCAGGATGATATATACTTAAAAGACTATACTAAAACTTTATTAAAATACAAGAAAAAGTATAAAGATATGAGTTTATTTTGCACCTCTTCCATAAGTTTGATAAACAATAAAAAGGTAACTTACAATTTGGCAAATATAATCAAAAAGCTGTTAAGGCTTAAGCTTAGGATTGCGGCACTAAATCACCTTAAGTTTGTAAAAAGGTTAAGTATAAGCCTTGGTAACCCTATTATTTGTCCAAGCTGTACTTATGATAAAAAACTCTGCGGGGATAATATATTTCCCACAGGATATAAATTCGTCCTGGACTGGCTGACCTTGCTTAAGCTCTCAGCTAAAGACGGCAGATGGATATGTGTTGAGAAACCGCTTATGGTATACAGAATACACAAAGAGTCGGCTACAAAACTATGCATAGATTCAAGTAAAAGGCAGGAAGAGGAGGCAAAGATGTTTGAATTACTCTTACCCAAGCCGCTTGCGAAAGTTATAAAGTATTTTTACAGGGGTGCGGAGTATGTTTATAAAAAGTAAGAGATACCTATATATATCTTTGTTTGTATTCGGGCTTATTATAAGTCTATACAGCCTTGTTATGTTAGGCAGCAATACTTATTTTTTCGGAGATTTAAAAGACCCTGCAACTATAAGACTTTTTGCAGAACATTTTTTACTGTTTATAAGTTTTTACCTGATTATTGATTTTGTTAAAAAAAACAATATAAAGCTCTATCTGTCGGTATTTATAGGTATGCTGTATTTGTCTTTGCATCAGGTTCTAATTGCACTTATTCTAAATATTGTATATGTAGCCGCATTAATAATACTTGGAGAGCTTTTGTTAATTAAAGTAAGAGCGGAGCATATAGAAGAAAGTTGTTTATGTCGTTTGCTTAATAACTTTGTTATAGGGAGCCTTGGCTATGTTATATCAATTTGTCTGCTCTCCGCATTTAAGCTGGCTTCCATAAGGGTGGTTAAACTTTACAGCTTCGGCTTGGTTATAAGTGTTATACTTATATATACATGGCTTAAGATGCTTAAAATTACGGCACTTAAGTCAATAAGACCCGACAATTGCGTATATACCTTGGAGTTAAAAAAAGATAGATATATGAGTTTTGTTCTGGCTCTTACGTTATCGGTTTTATTCCTGCAACTGGGAAGACTTAATATGGCTGTTGATTATGACTCGGTAAGGTACGGTTTTAGAAGCCTTTTTGTGCTTTTGGGGGATTTCGGCATATATGACAACCTGGGCACAGTAAATGACGTATATGTCTATCCCAAGGGGCTTGAAATACTTACTCTTGCACTCAATACCAGAGGAAGTTTCAGCTTCATATTAAGTTTTACCTATGTCTGTGCCTTATTAACATTGCTGGCGGTATATGAGATCGTTATAGTTTCGACATCAAAAAAAGTAGAGGTCAGGGTATTTATAGATAATAAGAAAGCCTTAATTGCGATTTTTTTTGTGACAGTAACACCTGCTGTTATTAATATGTCAATATCGGCAAAGACTGATATGATAACCCTGCTTATGCAGCTGATATCCGTACTTAATATGTGTCTTTACATCAAGAGAAAGAAAGCTTACTATATCATATTCTCATTGACAGCACTGCTTTCAAGCCTGATATATAAACCTACCGCTCCGTTATTCAGCTTTGCTGTAGGATTTGCCGGTATTACGTACCTGTGCCTTGAGTTTTATTTGCAAAAACGCCGTAAAAAAGAAGATGTAAAAAAAGTAAATATCGAAAATAAAGAAATTAAAAAATGTTTTAAACTTACAGCTCTTCTTTTATATCCGCTGGTTGCAATAGTACTTGTTTTTGCAAGGACTTATATTCTGACAGGACATATAATCACTTCGGTATATTCTTCTATATGGTATAAACTCGGCATGGAAACACATTTTCCCTATACTATAGATAATTGTAACAGTGCAGGTATGAATTTGGCAGGTGATGCAAAGGTAGATATGGCTTATAGGTTGTACCAGCTTCTTGTAGCACCTACAGAGGAGACACATATATACATTGCCTCACCTACAGTTCTTTTATTAGTTTTAATTGTACTTGGAATAATATATGCTATAATATACAGATACAAAAATAAGAACAGAGAAAGAAGATTATATAACTATTTGATGATATTGTTTATAGCGGTTATGATGACAAGTTTGCTTGGTCTGTATATGATACATCAAATAGACGGTAATTATTTTATATTATTTTTTTGTCTGGTAATTATAAATGTTTGTTTGTTGACAGATACTGATGATATCAAGAAATTATTCGCAGCTACCTCACCTTGTACGCTTTTTGCAATAATCATAATCAGTGTTACTAATTGGGCAGGAGTTAAGGGACTTACTCCGGCTCCGATAGTAGGCAGGGAATTCGGATTTTACAATCATCATGACAGGAAACTTGATAGTTTGGAAGGAAATGATTTCAGAGAGGTGTATTATGATTTGACCGAGCTTGGATCTCCCAGGACTCTTTTAATGTCCGATGACAATACTCTTTTGCATCTGGGACTTAATATAAGGGTTTATGCGGATGTGGTAGGTAGTGGCGGCAATGTTGTGCTTGTTAAAACTTTGGATAATTTTAAAAGATATCTTAAGTTCGCCCGAATAGAGTATATATGTACAGAAGAAAAATACCTCGACGAGCATGACAGGGCTGCGGAAATTATAGAATTTATGTTGGAGGACGGGAGCTTAGAGGAGTATAAAAGCTACAAAGATGTTAAGATATATAGGATAAAAGCAGAGCAATTTTAGGAGAGATAAGATAGATGTTTGAAAGAAAGTTTGATTTAGAAGAAAAGTATCATATGCTGATTGATTTATTTGTAAGCAGTTTGTTTTTGATATATTCTTTTATTGTCAATGCAGGAATACGAATATCAGGTCTATATATGGATGATTTGTACATGTGGTCGACCTATGGTGAGGAAAGCTTTATAAACTATGTATTTCCTTTCGGCTCTACAAGGTTTAGACCGGTGTATTGGTTTATCGCCTGGGTGGAGCTTGGTATCATAAGAAATAACATTACGTGGATAGTGGTATTTAATATAATATTTGCAGCGGCACTTGCAGTATGTATATATATATATGCCAAGAAACTGTCCGGCTCAAGGATAGTGGCAATACTGCTTGCCGTGGTATTTTTAAGCTCAAGATTTTCATATTATAATATATCTCAGCTTTTAGGCTTTATGGAAGCTTTATGCCTTGCCTTTCTTTTAGGTATACTTTATTTGCTCTATACCTACATAAGCAAAGAGGGTATGGAGAATAATCTGTATATAGCGGTAATTCTTTATCTTTTGATAAGCTTTACACATGAAAGATATATGGTTTTATTACCTTTATTTATATATGCAATATTTATAAAAAAAGGAAAGGCGGTTAATTATATTTATCCTGTGGCAGCCTGCGGATTTATACAACTTATAAGATTTATTTTTATAGGTACGATATCTCCTGCCGGAACTTCCCATACTAAGGTTGCAGATACATTTAATATAAAAGATGCCGTTAAGAATGCTATTTCCCATGTGCTTTATATGATTGGTATTAATGACGGGCCGGAGCACCTAAACGGAGTGCCCTGGGCGGATACGGCTCTGATAATTAAATACAGCGTGGGATTTTCGATACTTGTTTTAATTACGATATTTAGTCTTTATATATATAAACTTATTAAAAATATAAAGAAGAAACACAGCTTCCGCGATTCTATAAGTATAAGTTTATTTTATCTTATAGCCATAGTTCTTTGCATAATGTCTTCTTCGGTAACTATAAGAGTGGAGCTCAGGTGGGTATACGGACCTTTTGTATGTGCCTTGCTGCTTTTAGCCCATGTGTACGGAGAGATAAGAAGGCTTAAACTTATAAATGCCAATAATATACTTGATATGGATTTTAATAATTACATGCCGCTTGCACTTGTAATACTTTGGTGTGTAAGCATACTGCCTATGGATCTGTATGCGCACGGAAAGTACAACAAGATATATATATATCAGTATCAATCAAGATATAATTCCCTTGCGGATGTAAGTTTTGGAAAATACAAGGACGAAATATTTGATAAAGATATTTATATAATAGGTAATTACTATAAGATGGAGCAGTCTACCGCCGATGCATTTTTTAAGGTGTTTGACAAGAATAAAAAGGCTGAGGGCTTAAGAGTTCATCTTATAGACTCCTACAGAGATATAGGACAGATAGGTCAACACATGATAGTGCTTAAGGAAGAGATTGCCAATAACGCCTTCAGTGATGTTACGGATATGCTGCGCAATGTAAAATGTGAGATTATAAAAGGCTACTACAGAGACGGCTGGATGGATCAGGAAGCGGAAATTTACGTAATGGCGGATAAAGACGGCAATATAAATTTGGAGCTTATGTACCCGGCAGAGCTTGTTGAAGGGCAGCAGTTAAGACTTGTGGTGGATGATAAAGAAGAATACTTTATGGATATTACTGAGAACATATCTTATTTTAATATAAAAAAAGAGCCTTTTGCGATAACAAAACTTAAATTTAATTATAATTTCTACCTGCCTGATGCACAGGAGCAAAGGGGCGAGGACAAGTTCAGCATGATAGTAAATATAATAGATTAGGCTTGGAGGAATATGTTGAAGAAGCTTTTATATATACTTTTTCCGGTTATGGGAGCTTTATTTTTAGTTGCCTATATCAAGGCATCCACTTTGGATGTGGTATATACGGATTACATACGAATAATCAATTCGTATTTTCCGGATGTATACAGTTTTAAACCCTACCTCGGTGCGGATATACTTACCAGATTACCTGTAAGTTATTTTGAAAGAATAATTAATGTGGCGCTTTTTTCATACAGCACAAGGTTGGATATGTATATGGGGATAATATTTCTTAGTTTATCATCCTTTGTAATATATAAATTTGCTGTAGAACAAAAAGCTCCCTTAGTTATACTTGTAAGTATATTTATAGTGTATTTTTCTCTTAACAAATGGGAAATGTTAAGTAACGGTACAGGCTGGGTACACTTTTTTGCCTTCTTTTTATTTACATTGCATTATTATCTGTATGATAAATATGTATATAAAAAAGAGGCAGGTAAAAAGGCTGATATATGTATGTGCGTACTTCCCTATATCAGCATATTTTTAACAGCAGGTCCTTATACAGCTATTTATGCGCTAAGTTTGATACTGTTGTACTTAACGGCAGTAATCATAAAGCGAAATGTAAAGTTTTTTAAGAGGCATATTAAGTATCTTATTAACATACTTATACCTACTCTTATTTATATATACAGTATGAAGCACTCGGTGGAAGAGCATGCCGGCAGTACAAGTATGAGCATGGGCGAGGTGTTAAAGACCATGCCGGATCTATTTGCAAGACTTTATCTTAAGTCCTTTGCTTCAATACTTGTAGGGGTTGAGACTATAAACGATCTTAAGCTTTCTTCCGATATAGTTATAGCTATGGGAGTACTGGTCTTACTGGCTTATATATATGTAATATTTCTTTATTTTAGAAAAAAGGTATATAAGACGAGTTTATTTCCCTTAGTACTTATGTTTTCAGCACTGATAAGTCATTTGCTGGTTACGCTTTCAAGATGGATTTTTCTTAAAGATACCTACGGCATGAGCTCAAGATATGCTCTGCAATTTCAGTTCGGAGTAGTTGCCGTGCTTTTGATACTAGGTAGCTTAGGCTATAAGAAAAAAGAAAAGAATAATATCCATATAGCCGCCGGAATATGTGTGCTGTTTATAGTAGGCAATGTAATCACCAATTCTTATGAAATGAACATGGCAAAGTACAGGAAGGAAAATTTTGAAAAAAAATACGAGGCTGCACTTGAGTTTGATAAGTACAGTGATAAAGAGCTTAATGAGATATTCCAATACAGGCACGATGCCGCAAGGATAAGGAAGGCTCTGGGTATATTAAGAGATGCCGGGTTAAATGTCTATAAGGAAAGGAGATGAGTTTATGAAGGTTGTAATTTTAGCAGGAGGATTTGGAAGTCGTATTACGGAAGAGAGTCATTTGAAGCCAAAGCCTATGATAGAAATAGGAGATAAGCCTATACTGTGGCATATTATGAAGTATTATTCAAGTTACGGTTTTCACGATTTTATAATCTGCCTCGGATATAAACAATATATAGTAAAAGAATTTTTCTCGAATTATTTTCTTCATACCTCGGATATCACCTTTGATATGACTAAAAATACTATGGAGGTACATAATAACTATTCCGAGCCTTGGAGGGTTACACTTGTCGATACCGGACTTAATACTATGACAGGCGGCAGAATAAAGAGAATCAAGGACTATATTGATGAGGAAAGTTTTATGATGACTTACGGAGACGGGCTTAGTGATGTGAATCTTTATAAACTTTTGGAGTTCCATAAAGAGCATGGCAGGATTGCAACTCTTACCACGGTTAATATAGGTCAGGCTAAGGGTATACTCACTGTTGAAGAAGACGGGCTTATCAAGTCTTTTAGAGAAAAAAGCGAGAATGACGGTGCTATAATTAACGGCGGTTTCATGGTTCTTAACAAAGAAGTTTTTAATTATATCAAAGACGATACTACTGTATTTGAGCAGGAGCCTTTAAGAAATCTGGTAAGAGATAGGGAGCTTATGGCATTTTATCATAAGGGATTTTGGCAGTGCATGGATACGCAGCGTGAAAAGAACAAATTGGAAGAATTATGGAACAGCGGTAAGGCTGCATGGAGGATATGGGACTGATGCTTGATTTTTTTAAGGGTAAAAGAGTACTTATTACCGGTCATACAGGGTTTAAGGGGGCATGGCTTAGCAGGGCGCTTGTGCTTGCAGGCGCCAAGGTCAGCGGTTATGCCTTAGAGCCTGATAACAGGGAAAATATGTACGACCTGCTTAATATAAAAAAGGATATGAATTCCGTTATAGGAGATGTCAGAAACTTAGAAAAATTAAAGGAAACTTTTAAGAACACAAAGCCCGACTTTGCTATACATATGGCAGCACAGCCGCTTGTAAGAGAGTCTTACTTAAATCCCGTATACACTTATGAAACCAATGTTTTAGGCACGGTAAACTTTTTGGAGTGTGTAAGAACTTTGATGGACGGCGGCAGTGTGCTTAATGTAACTACCGATAAGGTGTATGATAATAAAGAGTGGGAAAGAGCCTATGTGGAAGATGACTACCTGGACGGATATGACCCTTACTCCAACTCGAAGTCCTGCTCGGAGCTTGTAACCCACAGTTATAAGCGTTCCTTTTTGGATGAAGCGGGCTTTGCTTTATCTACTGCCAGAGCCGGAAATGTAATAGGCGGAGGAGACTTTGCCCATAACAGGATAGTACCGGATTGTTTCAGGGCGGCAAAGGCTAAAGAAGCTCTTATTATAAGAAATCCTTCTTCAATAAGACCTTATCAGCATGTACTTGAGCCGCTGGCTATTTATCTTGAGATATTAAAAGCTCAACAAGAGGATAAGAGTAAGGCTTCAAGCTATAATGTAGGACCGGATGAGGAAGACTGTGTCACTACCGAAAGTTTGGTAAAATTATTTGCAAAGTACTGGAGAGACGGTTTTACTTATGAGATAAAAAAAGACAAAGGTCCGCACGAGGCTAATTTACTTAAGCTTAACTGTGATAAACTAAAAAGAGTATTTGATTGGAAGCCTAAGTATAATATAGAAAAAACGGTTAAAGAAACTGTAAATTGGTACAAG
Source organism: uncultured Johnsonella sp. (assembly GCA_905373785.1). Classification (GTDB taxonomy): domain Bacteria; phylum Bacillota; class Clostridia; order Lachnospirales; family Lachnospiraceae; genus Johnsonella. Next base: position 13,517 of record CAJPUK010000012.1, read on the forward strand.
GCATATAGTGAGGGCGAGAATATGCTTGAAGTAACTAACAGGCAGATACAGGAGTTTTTTGACTAAGGTGAATGAGCTGCCGGAATTCATCTTCGTCTGATTTATAGATAAAAATTAAATATTTTTAATTTTTTTTGACGAAGATGAACGAACTACCTGAACTCTAACAAAAATCAGTTAGTGTCGGCGAATTTTAGCACTGGCATATATTTTACACTTTGTGTTATGATATATACGCATAAAAATAAAATATCAGCATAAAATATAAGCTTTGATTTATATAAAGTAGGAGTAGAAAATGTTTGACAATATGAGTAAAAAAGAAGCACAGGATCATATACTTGACCTGGTAAAGGAATATTGTGATAAATATCACAATATTCAAGGAGAGTACAAGCCGGGAGACAGAATATCTTATGCCGGCAGGGTGTATGACAGTGATGAAATGATAAATCTGGTAGACTCTTCTTTGGAGTTTTGGCTTACCGGAGGAAGGTATACCAGACAGTTTGAAAGAGAATTCGGAAAGTATCTTGGGCTTAAGTATGTTTCACTTGTAAACTCAGGCTCAAGTGCCAATCTTTGTGCATTTATGTCTCTTACCTCACCGCTTCTGGGAGAAAGAAGGGTAAAAAGAGGAGATGAGGTTATAACCGTAGCCTGTGGCTTTCCCACAACGGTAACACCGGCTATACTTTTCGGTGCGGTACCGGTATTTGTGGATGTGACCCTTCCTCAGTACAACATAGATGTAAGTATGCTTGAAAAGGCATTGTCAAAAAAGACTAAGGCGGTCATGGTTGCCCATACCTTGGGGAATCCCTTTGACCTTGGAGCGGTAAAGGACTTTTGTGATAAGCATAATCTATGGCTTGTAGAGGATAATTGTGATGCACTGGGAAGCACCTATACCTATAAGGGCGAAGAAAGATTTACAGGTACTGTAGGAGATATAGGAACTTCAAGTTTTTATCCTCCTCACCACATGACTATGGGAGAGGGCGGAGCTGTCTATACCTCCAATCCCTTGTTGCATAAAATAATTCGTTCCGTAAGGGACTGGGGAAGGGACTGTTACTGCGAGTCCGGAAGAGATAATACCTGTGGGTGCAGACATTCGGCACAGTACGGAGAACTGCCCTTCGGATATGATCACAAGTATGTGTATTCACACTTCGGATATAACCTTAAAGTAACCGATATGCAGGCTGCTATAGGCTGTGCACAGCTTAAGAAATTCCCGAGTTTTGTAGAGAAAAGAAAGTATAACCATGCAAAGTTGAAAGACTTGCTCAAATGTGTGGAAGATAAGATAATATTGCCAAAGCCTTGCGAGAATTCATCTCCGAGCTGGTTCGGCTTCCTTATCACCTGCCGTGAGGGAGTGGACAGAGCCAAGGTGGTGGAAAGTGTAGAAAAAGCCGGTATACAGACCAGGATGCTTTTTGCGGGAAACCTGTTAAGACATCCTTGCTTTGATGAAATGAGAAGCAATAAAGAAGGCTATAGGGTAGTTGGAGATCTGTCTGTAACGGACAGGATTATGAAGGATACTTTTTGGGTGGGAGTATATCCGGGAATGACTGATGCAATGATTGAATATATGGCAGAGAGTATAATAAAGGCATTGACAATACTGTAACAATTAGTGGAAAGTGTGGTTCTATGGACAATTCATATGGGCTTTTGAAAGTTCAAAAAGCCAATTTAATATTGCTTGAAGAGATTGACAGGATTTGTAGAAAACATAATATTTCATATATGCTTGATGCCGGCACCTTGCTTGGGGCTATAAGGCACGGCGGTTTTATACCATGGGATGATGATGCCGATATAGCTATGAGAAGACAGGACTGGGAAGTATTTAGACGTGTTGCGAGGATGGAGTTAAGAGAGGATTTTATCTTGCTTACTCCGCAGGATCTAAGTCAGAATAATAAGTTTTATGACTTTACTCCAAGATTCATATATAACAAAAGTATAAGGAGAAAAGCAGGCAAGGAAGATGAGTATTATGGCGGTAAACTTAATCATCTTTGGGTGGATATATTTATACTTGATAATCTTCCGAATGCAAAGCTCAGCAAAAAGCTTGTACTTAGCTTACAAAAGCTTATATATCTTTTGTCTATGGGACACAGGTATAAACTGGATTATAAGAAATACAGCCTATTGCAGAAGATCTGCATATTTATCATAAGTAATATAGGAAAAGTTATACCTATGAAAACTCTGTACAAGCTGCAAAATAATCTTTCAAAGGCTTTTAATAAAAAGAATGTGAAGAAGGTGTATTACAGCAACTATCAACCTGATTATATAGATATAAGTTTAGATAAAAGCTGTGTTGAAAAAACTACCTATATACAGTTTGAAGACAGTAAACTTTCCATACCTGAATCCTATGAGGAAATATTAAGAACCGTATACGGCGATTATATGAAACTTCCTCCCAAGTCTCAAAGAGTGGCTACTCACGGAAGTTTTGACATAGAAGTGTATGGCTAATTTGAGTAAATGTAAGTTACAGTTCAGGTAGTTTATCCTGCCGGTATATCTATGGTTGTTATCTCTGCTACAGCCTTTTGGCAATAAGCAGCTTACCGGGTTTTGTAAATGTAATAGTAACATAAAATAAAAAATATTTATCTAAGGAAATACATTTTTTGTGTACTTCCTTAGATAACAAAAGTATTAAAAAAGTAAAGTGGCTTTATGTCTTTAGAGGAGGTCTGTTATGGAGCTGTATGAGGCATTGTCCACAAGGATAATTATACTTTGCAATAAGCAAGATTTGACTTTATATAAACTTTCAAAGTTGACCGGTATACCGAAAACTACACTTAAGGACATAGTTAGCGGTAAGATTAAAAATACTTGTATGAATAAAATTGAAAAAATTTCCAAGGCATTGAATTTGAGTATGAGAGATTTTTTTGATTCTGATATTTTTGATTAAGTTATTTTCATATAGATATATTTCAATTAAATATAAGCTTATATTTTGCTAAAGCCTGAATGTAAGTGCAGCTGCCTTGTCATAAATATTTAGCTTATATATTGGTTTTTCTGATAAGTCTTTGATACATAATTAAGCGTAAAACAACCTTGATTATGCCGTCTTTATTTACATATCATAAATAAAAACATAAGCCGCTTACTTTTTTAATATTTTTGATTATGTGCTTAAAAAACAAAATTTGACTTTTTATTTTTTTCTATCTTAAATATATGTAAAGATTTTAATATTTACAATAAAGTACTGTAAAAATATTGAGAATTGAATTATAATAACCTGATAGGCAAATTTGCCCAAACAATTTGATTAGGAGAGGTATGATGAAAAAGAGTATAAGATATATGCTAACCATAGGTCTTGTTATGGGGATGTCAGCGCTGCTTGCTGCATGTGGTGAAAGGAAGATAGTGGCTCCTGAAAATGAACAGCCATATACAGAAATAACAGAGGGTATACAGATAGACTGGGATCAGGTAAACTATGACTTTACTTATGCAATAGATGAGGCTTATCCTGAAATCAGCAGTTATATTGACTTTGAGGTTATAGAAGATAAGAAAACCATAAGACTTATATGGCCTCTTAAAAACACGGCTACACAACTTGATGCAATAAATAACGGTGCAGGCTATATAAAGATGTTCAACGATATTGTTGCCACACAGGATTTTTCAATAGCGAAGTCAAGTGAAAACTATTATGGAGGACTATGGGACAGGTATACCTTGCAACTGGAGATATTTAAGGAAGAAGACCTTCTGTTCCCTGAAAAATACTATGTAAATCAGGAAATAGATCCGGGTTCCAACGCTCCCGTACTTCCGCAAATTATAAGCGATGTCGATGAAACGGCAAGTATAGACTCTACCATAGAACCTGTGCAACAATCCGAGTAGAAAAGCTTTATTTACTATTTAAATTAGGAGTATTCATGAAGAATTTACGAAAAATAACAGCAATAATATTATGTATAATTTTAAGCAGTTTTGCTTTTATAAATACGGATGCAAAGATAAAGCCGCAACCGAGTGCAAAGGGTCCGGGAACATCTGTATTTAACGGGCAGGAAATACTCATGCTTGCCAACCAAAGCGAAAGTCAGATGATGAGCTATATAATAACTACAAAGAACAAGAAATTAATAGTTGTTGACGGAGGTCTTGATCTTGATGCGGAGCATTTAAGACAGGCTATAATTGCAAGAGGCGGTAAGGTATCCGCCTGGTTTATCTCACATCCGCACAGTGACCATGTAGGTGCCCTGGTAAAACTTATTAATGACGGTTTGCAGGAGATAAGTATAGATGCGGTGTATTATAATTTTGTTGATGATGATTGGTATAAGAGAAATGAAGCTTACAGAGCCGATATGGTAATAAAAGCAAAAGAAGCCTTTAATAAACTTGGGGCTGAGAAGTTGCACGGAAATATAAAAACGGGTGATCTTATACAGGTGGATGATGTTAAGATCCATGTCTTAAATGATCCGTATTTATTTACAGTAAATTCTATCAATAACTCTTCTGTGGCTCTCAGAATGGAAATAGGTTCAAAGAGAGTATTATTTTTAGGCGACATGGGACCTGAGGCAGGTGCTGCACTCTTAAAGGACGTCGGAGCTGCCGGACTCAAGGCTGACATAGTGCAGATGGCACATCACGGACAGTATGGTGTGGAAAAGAATGTATACGAGGCTATACGTCCGAGTATTTGTATGTGGAATTCTCCGGCATGGCTGTATGATAATGATAACGGTGGCGGTATAGGAAGCGGTAAATGGTTGACTCTACAGGTAAGGGCGTGGATGGATGAGCTTGGTGTTACAAAACATTTTGTTATAAAGGACGGCGATCAGTTGATAAAGTAATTTAAATATTGAGACTGATCAAAATACAGTTAAATGACTTTAAGATAAATATGTCATTAAAATAATAAGGGGCTGTTGCATTTTAAGATTTGTGCAAAAGATATATGATGGCATTTGGCTGAAATGTCATTACATCTTGTATATAATCTCTATTCTGCAACAGCCCCTTATTATATAAATACTGTTAAAGTATCGTTTAAAGGGAGGAGAGCCGGCAACTACTGTTACCGGCTCAAGTATTATGAAAAAAATCTTGTAAGCTATTGTCTAGATAAGAGTTTTTCGAACTAGCTCTCATCTATGTGTAAAGTATATCCAATAAATTTGTCAATAGTTTGTGCTTTGTGTAAAAGGTTTTTGAATTGAATATGAATAATATATGAATGAAACAAAAGGAGTCGGTATGTTACATGAGATACAACCCAGGGTTTATCATCCTGAATATATAAATAAAAAGGCAGGCTTATCAGATTATGCACTGTGCTATAGAGTCAATGCTATCTTATTTATAAAAGATAAAAAAAGCAAAACTTTAAGAATTCCGTCTTACAGGGAGCTGAAAAAAGATTTTCCGGATACTTATAACGATATGTATAAGTCATCAATATATCTGTGTGCTGTGGATAAGGAGGAATTTTTTATTCTAAATAAGGAAGAATTTCCTTTTGACTATGAAGATGAAGAAAAATGTTATAGCTTTGAGGAGTCTATTTCATTTAGAACTTTCAGCCCTTCTTACATGGCTTTTGTAGGAGTTACCGGAAATCATGTATATAAATGGCTTAAATCAAGAGTGTACTGCGGTTGTTGCGGAACTAAAAATAAGTTATCCGAGCGTGAAAGAGCTATGGTATGCCCCAAGTGTAAAAATACGGAATACCCCAAGATATCTCCGGCTATAATAGTTGCAGTAAGAGATAAGGATAAACTACTCCTGGTAAAGCCGTTAAACAGTACATATAAATTCTATGCGCTGGTGGCAGGTTTTATAGAAATAGGTGAGACGGCTGAAGATGCGGTAAGAAGGGAGTGTATGGAAGAAGTAGGTATAAAAATAAAGAATATACTTCCTTACAAATCACAACCCTGGGGTTTTTCAGGAAGTCTTATGCTGGGATTTACAGCAGATTTGGACGGCAGCAGTGAGCTGAAACTTCAGGAAGAAGAGATCGGTGAGGCTGTGTGGTTTGAAAGAAGTGAGGTACCGGTCCCCCCGGGTGATATAAGTGTGGGTCAGGAAATGATAAGGAGTTTTAAAGAAGGAATTATATAGCGGCACTGCCCTGTTTAAAAAATTTATTCGGACAATCTGCCTTTGCCCTGATTGTACATCAAAAAAACATTCAGCACTTTGCTTAAGTTTTGTGTGAAAGATACAATAGTTTGATTAACTTATAACGTAAGTAATTTTAAAGATGTAATAAAATTAAAAAAGTGGTAGAATATAGCAAGTAGATTTTGCCGATGAATCGTTCGCAAAATAAGTATGGCAAAAAATTTAATATTTTTTGAGTGTGTACATCAAAAACATAGGTGCAATGTGTGCTGCACTAAAGGTTTTGGAGAGTACAATCAGAAAAAGCGGCAAGTTATTTGCTGTGTTTATTAACATATGATGTGTCGGAATAAATAAGGAGAGATATATGAAACACGCTGTATTTTTAAAAAAGGGTGTTATAGGTAGTGTGTTGCCTTTTTTAAGGTTAATATGCGTATATGTGCTGCTTGTATGTGCATTGTTTTGTTTGTCCGAAGTGAAGGCTTATGCAGCCACAGGATTTAGAATTACATTTACTGCTCATATGCAAGGTAAGGGCTATACCGACTGGGTGGGAGATGATACCAACTTGTCCCAAGAAGGCTCATATCCTACAGCACTTAAGGCTATAGTATACAACCTACCCAAGGGAGTAAAAGGTTCGGTAAGATATCAGGCTTCCTATGACGGAAGTACATGGTCAAACTGGGCTGTGGACGGTGAACTTATGGGAGATATTGCTTCCAATAAGAAGTTCAAAGCTCTAAAGCTTGAGCTTCAGGGAGATATAACGGCAACCTATGATGTTTATTTTAAGATTTTATCCAAGGGCGAATGGAGCAAGTGGTATAAGGACGGAGAGGCGGCTGTTGCTGCCGATTATATAGACGGTATCAACTTATCTGTAAGGGCCAAAGGAAAGCCTGAGCCGGGTGAGAAGATGGACTTAAGTGATGTGGATGTATCAGGTATAGATCCTTCAAAGCCGATGGTAGCACTTACTTTTGATGACGGACCCAATGCAGAGGCTACAAACAGAATCCTTGATTCCCTGGAGGCTGTAGGCGGCAAGGCGACATTTTTCGTAGTAGGTACAAGGATTACAGGCAAGAACTTGGACGCACTTAAGAGGGCGGCATCAAGCGGTATGGAGATAGGTAACCATACCTATGCCCATGCTTACCTTACAAAGCAGACCAAGGAAGAAAGACTTCAGGCTATGAAGAAAGTTAATGATATTGTCTTTGAGAACACAGGACAAAAGGTCAGGAATTTCAGACCTCCGGGTGGGCTGTACAATGACGAGATCTTAGGTGAAATAGAGTCTTTTGATATGGCAGTTGCCTTGTGGGCTATAGATACCCTGGATTGGAAGCATAAAAACCCTGAAAAGACCACTACCAGTATTTTGGACAGTGTTAAGGACGGAGATATAGTTCTTATGCATGATTTATTTGTACCTACAGCTACAGCAGCGGAGAAGGTTATACCGGAGCTTCACAAAAGAGGATTTCAACTTGTAACGGTGTCTCAGCTTGCAAAACTTAGGGGCGGACTGGAGACCGGAAAGGTGTATTCTTCTTTTAGGAAGTAGGACAGCGCCGACATTTGTATTCATTTGACTTATATAGCAGTTAAACATTTTTAGTTTTTGACGAATATGAATTACCCGGTAAAACTGTAATACTTAAAATGTGTTATAGTATAATGTGTGTAAGTAATCATAAAAAGCGTTGCGGGCTGTGCCGGCAGCGCTTTTTTAATACCCCTGTTCTGCCTGCACTGACTTTAGTACATATATACTGTATTGACAGAGGTTTTCATAAACATTAAAATTTAAAAGTTAAGTTAATTAGGTAATGCTAACTGCACACAAGAGTTAGGAGAGACTAACTTTTTGTTTTTGCATAAAGTAGTCTTTTTCTATAAATTATTATATTTTTCAGGAGGTTTTTTACAGATGAAAAAGTCAGTACATAAGACTTTTATATATATGCTTGCATTTAGTATGATATTTTCAAATGCGGCATATGTAAGTTATGCCGATACAGTGACTTTTGGAGGCTCATGGAAGCTTGAAAACGAGCACTGGAGATATTACGGCAGTGATAATAAAGCAAAGAGTGGTTGGATAAAAGACAAAGATAACTGGTACTATCTTGATAAAGAAAGTAAAGATATGAAAACCGGATGGTTTCAGGATGAGAGCGGTGCATGGTACTTTTTAAGTACGGAGAACGGTGCGAATAGCGGAAAGATGCTTAGCGGCTGGCAGTGGATAGACGGTAAGGCATACTTTTTCAACAATACTGACAATAAAGCTGCAGGGCAAATGCTTTTTGCAACTGTTACCCCTGACGGTTATAAATTAAATTCAGACGGTCAATGGATAGATGACAATGGAAATGCAATAATAGACAATACCAAAGGTCTTTCATCAAAAGCAAAGCCTGATGTAAAAGTTACAAACAGGGGCTCAGGTAGAGGTTCATCAAGAGGCAAAACTTCAAGCGGCGGCTCAGGTAGAGGTTCATCAAGAGGCGGAACTTCAGGCGGCGGCACAGGTGGAGGTTCATCAAGTGGAGGAATCTCAGAAGGCGACTCAGGCAGAGGTTCATCAAGTGGAGGAATCTTAGGCGGCGGCACATCAGGTGGAGAAAACTCAAGTGGCGGTACATCAGGTGCCGGCTCATTAAGTAGTGACTCTTTAAACAATGGTCTGCCCAATACACTTACAGAGCAAGGTGGCAATAATAAAACGGCAGAAGAAAAAAAGATAGGTGATGATAGCAGCAAAGAAGCCGATAACCAAAGTCATAGTACAGAAAGTGATGATAAAAGTCAGGAAAATAAGGCAAGCAAAAGTAATGCCGATACTGATAATGGAAATACTCAAAAAGAGTCTGATAAGAAAGAACAGGAACAACATCCCGTAATAGTTTCATATATAGCCTTGGCTGATATAAATGTAAAATTTGTGGATGAAAACCCGTCTTCTTATATAGATGTCTTACCAAGGTCGGTTACCTACAGACTAAGTAATAGAAAGAAGGTGGCACTTAAGATAATTGATTGGAGCTTTGATGGAGTACCTGCACAGGATGCGAGCTTAATTGCAAGACCTACAGTACTTTTAGACTCTTCCAGAGAATATCTTAGGGCATCATTGGAAACTGTTGATGTAAGTTTAAGAGTGAATTTTAAAAAGCCCGATGATAATAAGGGAAATAATGACAATGGAGAGTCGAAAAAAGATCCAAGTAAGCCGGATCAGAGTGCCACATTGACCGGATATGAGCCTTTTGAAGATATTACACTTGATTATAAGGATAAACTTAGCTCTTCCTATAAGGATAAACTCCCTAAAAAGGTTGTGTATAAATTAAGTGATAATTCAAAGATAGAGCTTAATATAGACAGTTGGAGTTTCGAGCAGACCCCGAATGAAGGACTTTCTACAAGAGCCAGAGCGATCATACTTAATATACCGGCGGAGTACAACAACTGGGCGGAGGATATAGAGGCGATGCCGGCTTATATTAATGTAAAGTTTAAGGAGGTACAGGTTAGCGGTGAGGAAGTAAAACTTACATGGGATCATGAAGGAGTTAAAAGGTACGGAAGTATGGAGTACAGCTACAGGTATGATGAAAAACCTGTAATAAGCATGGAAAACTACACAAAAGACGGCAGTGATATAAAGGTGACGGCATATTTGATACCTAATAAAACCCTTACTGTCGGAGATGGGCTAAGTTATGATGCTCAGAGTAAGAAATTTAGCATAGATACGGACACCATACTTGCAGACGGATTTAGAGACAGCGTAAGGGTTGAGGTGAAAGTGGGCGAAAAGACTTTCCCTGTTTATATAAAATACAGCACTGATAAAAAAGCAAAGTTTGAAGGCTCTTATTCAGATGAGCGTATTGAATACGGTTCAGTTTCAAGAAAAAAAGATACCCTAAAAGAAATAACATTTACCAATGTGGATTCGGGTGAGTATGCGAATATAAAGTTTACAACAGCTTCAGGTGAAGACTTATCGGAGGCGGTAAAACTTATAGAGGATGAGGGGAAGCTCAAAATTAAATTCATAGTGAACAAGTTAAAACCTTATACGCTGTCCAATGTCTACAAGCAGGAATTTGTAAGTGTTGTTATGAAGTTAAGAGGACTTAAAACTGCCAATATAAAACTGACATTTGCTGCAAGACCCTCATTGAAACTTGACAAAGATAATGGTTATTATGCCAAACTAGATCCGGTTCTTACATTAAGAAACTTTGATGAGGTAGAGGAGAATAACTTAAAGGTATATTACTATGTGGGAACTAAAGCAGAGGGCAATGCTACCGAACTTGTAAAAAACTCTGATTATCATTTTGATAGCACAAAAAAACAAATTACTATAAGCAGTTTAAGTCTGCTTAAAAGCAGTTTGCTTGCAGTCGACAAGGACTATGTGCTTAAAGTTGTGCATGAAGATGATGAGGCAAGCATAGTTATAAAGTATAAAAAAGATAAAAAACTTAGTGTGGCTGAGTCAAAAAAGACAAATCCTTATGCCAAGGCTGTGCTAAGGTTTAGCGGAGTTGACTCTTCGGACATAATTAATAACACAACTGTAGGTATATATCACGGAACAAAAAAGATAGCAGGGACAAAGGCTATTACCACAGGTGCTTCGGCAACCGACTTTAGGGTGGAAATACCTTACACTCAGGTTAAGGACTTTATTGTCAATAATAAGCTTATGCTGACTCTTAAAATAGAAGGCATAGACGATTTAGACTTTGAAGTGGAGTACGCCGATATAGACGATGTGGGTGTGGCTGTACCTTTAGAGATCATTAAAGATAAGCATGATGAAGATTTTAAGAACAAACAGGACGGTCTGACTGTATTTTATAAAGGCGGAGCAGTGTACCTTACATCCAAGGCAAGGTCCATAAAAGAAGCCGAGTGGAAGTCTATGGGAGTCAATATAAGGAAAAAAGGTGCTGCAGATGAGGATGCCATAGAGCTTTCGGTAAATGAGGTCATTAAAGATTTATATAAAACCCCTGAGGAAATCAAAGGAGTAAGCCTTGAAGCCTTGTATTCACACTCAGCTAAGCTCGGGGTTATAGAAAAAGATGCAGAAGGAAAGTGGCCTGTATATACCCTGACCTTTTACTTGGACGGATATAAGAAGACGGAAATAGACATAGTACTTTCAAGTGAGTATCAATATTAAATCCGGAGTTTTGACGGTTTTCATCTTTGTTAAAGAACTAAAAAT
>CAJPUK010000013.1 GCA_905373785.1 uncultured Johnsonella sp.
GGATTTTTTATTGAACTTACAATCTGTTTTTGATAAGCTTGTAAAAAATTTATTTTTTTATTTTTTCTACTTACTCAGCGAACTGAAAAACCGTATATTAAAGACAACAGTACTGTAATCAATATACGAATTATAATATGAGACAATTGTAAATTTCCAACTATATAACCTGTAAAAATTACCAATGGAATCATTAACACTAAGGAAAGATATACAAGCCATGGTAGATTCGTGACTGTAGCCGAAATCAACAAAATAGCTCCGATAAAATATAGCAAGTGAATGCTTTGAAAACCTATCTCTTTCATTTCCACAATCACTGCAATAAGAGTCAGAATTGCATACAATGCGATAAATGCTCTAGAAAAAATATTAAGTACAATTTTCAATTTTATTCCTCCTTTTGAATAAAATTATAAAGCTTAAAGGAGCTGCCCATTAAGAATATAATACATATGATACAGCAGTAAACAAAGCAAAGACTACTGTATACAGCATTATTTTCTTTTATATGGCAGCCCCTTTAATTCAAAGTATTACTTTTTCTTATTAGGTATATGTATAGCTATGCCTTCTGAAGCAAGCACAGCTTCTCTTACAGCCTCAGTAAGTGTCGGATGGGCATGTATGGTTTCTATAACATCCTCTGCGGTCGCTTCCATGCCTATCATAAGAGCAGCCTCAGCTATAAGGTCTGTAGCCCTTGGTCCTAATATATGTACTCCGAGAATTTCATTATACTCTTTTCCTTTAATGACCTTAACTACACCCTGACCGCCGTTTGCAATCAAAGCCTTACCGTTAGCAGCAAGCGGAAATCTTCCCACTTCATAATCTTTGTTCTGCTCTTTTGCCTGCTCTTCGGTAAGTCCTACACCGGCAAACTCAGGGTCGGTATATACGCAGGACGGACTTGTAGCGCCGTTAAACTGCTTATTTGCTCCCATAATGTTCTCTGCTGCAACTTCTCCTTGTGCAGAAGCCACATGGGCGAGCATAACCTTTCCAAGACAGTCTCCTATAGCATAGATACCCTCTACATTAGTTTGCATCTTATCATTAACAGTTATTCTTCCTCTGTCATTTGCTATGCCGGCTGCTGCAAGATCAAGAGATTCTGTATAAGTTCTTCTTCCTACTGCCACAAGTACTTTTTCAGCTTCAAAGCTTTTATTTCCTTGCTCCGTCTCTACATTGACATTCGCTCCAAGAGCTGTAGTTTCTACTGATAAAACTTTCGTTCCTGTAAGTATTTCTATATTTTTTTCCTGCATGGACTTCTTTAGCATCTTACTAAGCTCTCCGTCCATTAAAGGCAGTATCTTCGGCAGCGCCTCTACTATAGTAACTTTGGTTCCGAAAGCACTATAGGCTGTCGCCATCTCTATACCTATTACGCCTCCGCCTATTACAAGCATACTCTTAGGAACCTTATCAAGTTCCAAGGCAGCCGTAGAGTCAATACAAGCCGGACATTCTTTAACTCCGGGTATCGGCGGAATAGCCGGTACCGAGCCGCTGGCTATGATAAGCTTATCAAATGTTAATTTTTCTTCGGTTTTATCTTTCTTAACTATATTTAAGGTATGCTTATCTACAAAACTTGCACTTCCTTCTATAAGCTTTATCTTGTTTGCTTTTACAAGACTGCCTACACCCATAACAAGTTGAGATGATATTTTCTTTCGCTTTTCCTGTACCTTATCCCAGTTAATACTTGAACTGTCTACCTTTACACCTAACTCCTGTGCTTCTCCTAAATTAGTAACAACTTCTGCACAATGAAGTAAGACCTTTGTAGGTATACAACCCACATTAAGGCAGGTACCTCCAAGTTTGTCCTTTTCTATAAGTATTACCTCAGCTCCAAGCTGTGCAAGTCTTATAGCTGCTACATATCCGCCCGGACCGGCTCCTATTACAACCACTTTTTGTGCCATGATTCTTCCCCCTGCTTTATAAAAGTATCTCCATCGGATTTTCAAGCAGCTTCTTGATTTCTTGCTGGAACTTTGCTGCTACAGCTCCGTCAAGCAACCTGTGGTCATAGGTCAAAGATATTTTCATTTTCTTCTTTTGCACAACATTGCCCTCTTCAAGTGCAAGCTCGTCTTCTACGGAACATACTCCAAGTATAGCCGCATCAGGTTGATTTATAATAGGCGTAAATGATTCTACACCAAACATACCGAGGTTTGATACGGTAAAGGTTGAGCCCTTGTACTCATCCATATCAAGCTTATTTTCTCTTGCCCTTAATGCCAAATCTTTAGCCTTTGCTGAAAGAGCCTCAAGGCTTAATTTATCCGCATCATTTATTACAGGTACTATAAGTCCCGTATCTGTAGACACTGCCATACCTATATTTACATTGCTGTTTTGGAATATTTGTCCGTCAATAAGGCTTACCATTATATGAGGATTTTTAGCAAGTGCCTTGGCAACTGCCTTAAGTACAAAGTCATTGATAGAAAACTTCTTTTCTTCCCTTGTCTCATTGATTGACTTCCTAAATTCAATAAGCTTAGTTACATCAATCTTCATATTCTGAGTAACAGGCGGTATCTCAAGGTGAGACTGAAGCATTCTCTCGGCAACTACCTTTCTCATACCCTTAAGCACTATGCCGCCCTCTCTTTTTTCATCCTGTGATAAGGGCGCTGTATCCTTAACTTCCTTAACAACAACCGTATCCTTTGCAGCTAATACATCTTGCTGTATTATGCGTCCTCCCGGACCGCTTCCTGCAAGTACGCTATAATCCACACCGAACTTTTCAGCTGTTTTTTTAGCCAAAGGCGAGATCTTTACTCTTCCACCTTGGCTTGTGGCAGGAACAACAACTTCTGTCTTTACGGAAACTTCGGGCTTACTTTCTTCTGCTTTAGTTTCTTTAAGACTTTCTGAAGGTTTGGCTGCATCTACCTGCTCTCCCTCTTCGCCTATAATAGCTATAACGCCCTGTACCGGGACATCTTCGCCCTCTTTTGCTACAATTTTCAGTACTACTCCGTCAAACTCACTTTCTATTTCTGAAGTAATCTTATCGGTCGCTATCTCTAAAAGTATATCTCCCTTAGCAACCCTGTCACCTTCTTTTTTATGCCATGTTTCAATAGTGCCTTCTTCCATAGTCAAGCCTAATTGAGGCATTTTTACTTCCTGTGCCAAAACATTCGCCTCCTTATTTGTTTAATGCTTTCTTTACGCCTGCTACGATATCATCTACCTGAGGAAATACCGCATCCTCAAGACTTGGGCTGAACGGAGATACAACATTGGCTCCGGCTACTCTAAGTACCGGTGAGTCAAGTTCATCAAATAAATCTTCCATTATCTGAGCACTTATCTCAGCACCGAATCCCAAACGCTTAACATCTTCTTCTACTATAACTACATTATGTGTCTTACTTACGGACTCCTTGATCATATCAAAATCAAGCGGAACTAATGTTCTAAGGTCGAGAACCTCTACATCTATTCCCTCTTCCTTAAGTTTAGCCGCAGCCTCCAAAGAGAAATTAACCTGTCTGCTCCATGTAATAATAGTTACATCTTTTCCCTCTTTTTTAATTTCACCTTTTCCAAGAGGTATAATATATTCTTCATCAGGAACTTCGTCTTTTTTAGCATATAGAAGCTTATGCTCCAAAAAGATTACCGGATCATTATCACGAACCGCTGCTTTTATAAGTCCCTTGGCATCCTTCGGTGTGCAAGGACATACTACCTTAAGCCCCGGTATATGTGCAAATATAGCCTCAAGACATTGTGAGTGCTGTCCTGCATTTCTTCTGCCTGCTCCAAAAGGCGCTCTTATAACCATAGGCACGCTTACCTGTCCGCCTGTCATATATCTTATCTTTGCTGCCTGATTCATGACCGGATCAAGACACACACTTATAAAGTCATTATACATAAGCTCCACTACAGGTCTTATGCCTCTCATGGCTGCACCGACTGCAATTCCTGTAAATCCGGACTCTGATATGGGAGCATCCCAAACTCTTTTTGCTCCAAACTCATCAAGAAATCCCTTAGTTACTGCAAAGGTTCCGTTCATAACACCTATGTCCTCACCTATGCATATAACATTTTCATCTCTCAGCATTTCTTCATGTAAACCTTCTCTAATTGCTGAACTTAAACTGATTTTGCTCATCGAAGAACACTCCTTTCATTATCCATTGAATATACATCCGTCAATGCTTCTTTAGGATCCGGATAAGCAGACTTATCTGCAAATTCTACCGCTTCCTCGATTTCTTTATCAACCAAAGATTTCACCTTATCAACTTCTTCTTCAGTAGCAATACCCTTATTTATCATGTAATTTCTTATAAATACTATAGGATCTTTTTCCTGTGCCTCTACCAGATACTCTTTCGGACGATAGTTTGCAGGATCACCGCAATAATGACCTTCCCAACGATATACCAAAACTTCTATCAAGTATGGTCCCTTACCGCTTCTTGCATGCTCTACAGCCTTTTTAGCCGCCTCATATACTTCCATGACATTGGTTCCGTCAATAGTAATTCCCGGTATATCATAAGCCTTTGCTCTTACGGAAATAGTGTCTGTATTGATTACACGATGAATGTCGGTTGACACACCGTACTGGTTATTTTCACATATATATACTATAGGCAAATGCCATGCAGCTGCCATATTTATAGACTCATGAAAGGTTCCCTGATTGGATGCCGCATCTCCGAAGAAACACATAGTAACCTCATCTGTGCCCTTAATTACAGAGGCAAGTGCTGAGCCTGTAGCTATAGGTATTCCTGCACCTACGATGCCGTTAGCACCAAGTATGCCTAAACTTGTATCCACTATATGCATTGAGCCGCCCTTACCTTTACAATATCCGGTCTCCTTACCAAATAACTCAGCCATCATTATGTCGGTCTTACCGCCTTTAGCTATACTGTGTCCATGTCCTCTGTGGGTAGTTGTAATAAAGTCTTTCTCTTCAAGCGCCTGTGCGCACCCTACCATAGAACCTTCCTGACCTATACTAAGATGTATATTTCCGGCAAGCATACCCTTTGTGAAACACTCTTTTGCTCTTAATTCGAATTGTCGAATTCTATACATATCTTCATAAAGCTTCATTAAGAACTCTTTTGAGTATTGTTCTTTTTCTGCCACTTTAATCACGCTCCTTATTATTAATTCTAAATTTCTGTCGGGTGGAAAATAGGCACTTCCAGATCCGGATCCATCTCTCTGCCCATATTTATACCCTCAAACTCGGCTATTACCATGTCTACTGTTAATAAAACCTTGTTACCTTCTATCAAATGTCCGCCATAAGCTGTACCGTTTTTATCACTGAAAGCACAATGTACATGTAGCAGTATATCGTCATTGTTATGACATATAAGCCCTGAAGCACTGACAAGCTCTATAGGACCCTCAAGTATTATAGGATCGCTGTAGCCATAGCCTGCCTTTTTATGAGGAAGTTCCACCGGATCAAAAAATCTTGCTCCGTTCAAACTTCCTATACCTGTAAGAATACAGCCGTTTTTTATATTTTTCTCTTCGCATACTTTTTGTATACCGAGAAGCAGATCCTCTCCCGGTTGCATACGAAAGGCAACTGTTCTTATTATTTTGCCACTTGCCATCTCAATCATTATCTTTTCCTCCTTAGCCGTCCATAGTTACTCCGCCGTCCACATCGCTGATCTCGCCGGTTACAAAACTTGCCAAATCAGATGCGTAAAAGAGTATGACATTTGCGATTTCTTTAGGATCGGCTCCTCTTTTAAGCGGAATAGTTGACAGTATCTTTTCTTTCTTTGCATCATCCATAAGTGCAGTCATAGGTGTTAAGGTGTAACTTGGACATACCGCATTGCAGGCAACGCCATAAGCTGCTCCCTCTCTTGCTACCGCCTTGGTAAGTCCTATAACACCTGCCTTGGAAGCTGCATAAGCACTTGTTCCAAGCAATCCTCCACCTCTTTTTGCGGCAACGGAGGCTATATTGACTATTCTTCCATTACCTGCCGCCTTCATCTTTGCAAAAACCGCATGGGTCATTGCATATACCGAGGTCAGGTTGATTGCAATCACCTTATCCCACTCTTTTTGATCTATTTCCTCGAAAGGCTTTGTGCTTACAATTCCGGCATTGTTGATTACAACATCTATATTCTTAAGCTCAGAATAGACCCTTTCTATGGTTTTTGCTATTTCCTCGGTATCCATTAAGTTGACCTTATATATCGATACCTTATCCTTACCCAGTTCTTTTTGAACCTGTCTCTCACTTTCTTCATTGATATCAAAGATAATAGCATGACCGCCTCCTGCAACTATGCCTTCAACCACAGCCTTACCTATGCCGCTTGCACCGCCGGTTACAATGACATTTTTATTACTAAAATCTATCACTATTCTCACCTCCTTAGTTTTAAATTGTCGTTTCGTATACTAAAATGTAAGCGAAGCGTATTTATTAGATTACTTTACCTGCATAATATTAGGTAGCATTAAAGTCACCTGAGGTACATAGGTAATCAAAAGCAGTACCAGCAGTGAAGCTATAATAAAAGGCATAACCGCTTTGGATATGGTCTTTAAGTCTATTCCGGCTATTCCGGCACCTACATAGAGATTAACTCCCATAGGCGGTGTTACCATTCCTATAGCAAGGTTCATGGTCATAAATACTCCAAGTGCTACCAAATCATAACCCAGAGCCTGTGCTACCGGCAGTATAATAGGTACAAATATATACATAGCTGAGTTTGCATCTATAAAACAACCTGCTATCAGCAAGATAATATTAACTATTAATAAGAAGATAAATTTATTACCTGAAATTGCCATCAGTAATGAAGAGGTCTGGTTTGCAATTCCTTCTGTAGCACACAACCATGAGAAAAGGCTCGCACAGGCTACTATGATCATGATTACGGCTGATTGAACTCCCGAGTCTACCAATATTTCAAAAAGCTGCCTGATTTTAATAGTTCTATATATAAATAAACCTACAAGCAGACCGTATACTGCCGCTACCGCTGCCGACTCGGTAGGAGTAAATACACCTGAATATATACCGCCAAGTATTATAATAGGCATCATAAGACCCCAAAAAGCATCTTTAAAGGCATCCCACTTTTCCTTGGCACTTGCCTTTTCCATCTTTACAAGCTCTTTGTCCTTAAGCATAAATAAACTTGCAACTACCAAAGCTATACCCATAAGTATTCCCGGAACGATTCCGGCTATAAACATCTTACCTATAGATACTCCCGATATCGCACCGTAAACTACATAGCAGATACTCGGAGGGATAATAACTCCTATAGAGCCTGAAGTTGCCATAAGGCCACTTGCAAAACCTTTGCCGTATCCGGCATTGACCATAGCCGGTATAAGTACAACACCGAGTGCTGCAACCGTTGCGGGACCTGAACCTGAGATGGCTGCAAAAAAGCATGAGGTAATGATACAAACTATTGCCAATCCGCCTTTTTGATGTCCTACCATTTTATTGGCAAATTTAATAAGCTTATCTGAGATCTGTGCCTTTTCCATAATATTTCCGGCAAGTATGAAAAAAGGAATTGCCAGAAGTGTAAACTTACCTATATTTGCATACATTTGATTAGGTAACAGGGACATCTGTACCCCTGAATAAAACATGGTTATTACTGAAGCAAATCCTAAGCATATAGCTATAGGAACATTTATAACCAGTAAAATAATAAAAAATAAAAACAGTATAAGTGCCGGACTCATCTTATTCCCCCTTCTTCTTTCTCTTCTTTTTTCTTAAATGCCTCAATCATCCTGCCGATATATCTAAGAGAAATAAACAAAGCGCCTACAGGTATGGACAGACCGTAGATCCACTCCGGAAAACCGAGTGCCGGTGTTGTCATGCCTGAGCTTAACTCTTGACGCACCATACCTATTCCATAATAGAGTACAAGTGCAAAGAATATAAGACAAATTATCTCACCTATTAATTCCACTATTTTTGCAGCCTTAGGCGTTAATTTCTCGGTCACTCCGGAAAATCCCATATGCTGGTTTCTTTTTGCCGCCATGGCGGTTCCGACCAAAGTTGCCACTATAAACAGTATAATAGTAATCTCTTCTACGAATGAGAAAGATGAGTGAAACAATTTTCTTGCTATAACATTACCTGCAGTCAGCAAGGTCATGATTCCCATAGTAATAGCAAGAAGTATCTCTTCTATTGTATATTTCCTTTTCATTAAAATCCCCTTTCTTTTAGGTATTCCCCTCAATAAAAGAGCTCTTCATTTTATTAAATACCATGAAGAGCCTTTATTATAATATTTATTATCTGAATTTATTAATCAGGTCAGCTCCATACTCCTGTTCGTATCCTTGATAAAGTGGCTCTACTGCTTTCTTGAAGGAGTCTACATCTATATCTTTAAGTTCGGTTACCTCCACTCCACTTTGTTTAAACTTTTCAAGTTGTTCCTTTGCCAACTCACGAACTAATTCTCTTTGATATGCCATAGCATCCTTTGCCGCTGAACGGATGATCTCCTGATCTTCAGGTGAAAGGCTCTCAAACTTGGTCTTGTTAAATCCAAGTATAAGCATATCGTAGCTATAATCCCACATACTCATATACTTTTGTACTGTGTATATCTGGTTGCTGTCTATAACATCAAGAGGATTTTCCTGACCGTCTATTGCCCCCTGCTGTAGTGAAGTAAATACTTCAGCAAAGTTCATTGAAATAGGATCCGCTCCGAGGGACTTAAAGAGATCTACATACATCTTCATTCCCGGAACTCTTATCTTCATACCCTTTAAATCATCAAGTTTGGTAATTGGTTGCTTGTTGTTTGTAATCTCTCTGAAACCGCTTTCTCCGAATCCCAAACCTATTATGTTCTTCTCAAGCAGGATATCATTGATTGCCGCTCCTGCCTCTCCTGCAAGTTTCTCATCCGCCTGCTCTCCCGACGTAATAAGGAAAGGAAGACTTGGTACACTGAAACGAGGATCAAGCACTGAATATATTATGTTGGAGTGAATACTTATATCTGTAGCACCTGTACTAAGCTGCTCTACACCCTTGGCTTGATTTCCTCCCGAAAGCTGCTCATTGGCAACTACTTGAATTTCAATCCTTCCATTGGTCTTTTCCTTTACTTCATCAGCAAACTTCTTTGCCGCCTGTCCCCAGGTTGAAGTATCTGATATAGTAACACTCATCTTAAGCTGTACTTTCTTACCTGACTGATCTCCTCCACTACTACAAGCAGTTAATGATAAAGCCATTAATGCAGATAGTCCCAACGCTAACAATCTCTTTTTCATTTTGCACACTACCTTTCATAAATAAAACTTTTGTACTTTCAAAAGAGCTATCCTTACTTGAGGCTATAACCCTTCATACTCAGTATCTTATACTCTTGATAATATCCTACAGCAAATATCCCCTTTAAAAAGTTATAATCATTATAGTTATTGGATTTTCCGTTGTCAAGAATAAACAAACCCAGCTTTTATGCATTAAAATAATATCTGATATACTTAAATTATATACATTTTGTATAAAAATAAAGATATTGACTGCTTATATAAAAAAATAAGAATATAACTCCAATACAAAACATATATACTAAACCTACATTATTAGTATTTAACATATTTTTGTAATTTTAGAGTTATATTCTCGTTTTTTATAACAAAATTTTAATTGCTTCCTTAAAATTAAAGCTCTATATATCAATATGGATTTTAATTACTTTACCAGCCACTCATGATCCGGTTCAAATATTCTTTTATTCCATGGATTATCTTTAAGATGTCTTATCATCCAGCAAAAATACATTCTGTATCCCGGAGCTGTAGACTGTGGATGTGTAAGCCCTCCCGGAATTGCTATATAGCTGTGATCATATACCTTATAAGCATTGTCGCCTATCATGGCACAGCCGAATCCTTGAGGCTTATCAAATTTATAATAGTATACCTCGGGCTGGTCATGGTAATGCGGAGGATAGCTTGACCAACGACCCTGCTGTGCTATAACCTCTCCCAGTACCATGTTGGAGTAAGGTGCATTGCTGTAGTCAAATATCGTTCTTATAAGTCTTTTTGCAGTACCTTCCATAAAGTCGGCTCCTGCCGCCTCTTCCTTCAGATCGCTTTGTCTGTATAATTTACATTCAAAATCTCTGTCATTATCAGTCTTTTGAACCAATACCTGAGCTCTGCCCTCAAACTTTACCACTACTTTTACAGCCTTTGGCACATGTAGACAAAAAGGCATCTCATCAAACACATTGCTTCTGCTTGCTGATGCACTTTCTTCATTCCAACTTATAGTTATTGCTCCTTCAAGCAATAAAATCGCTGTTTCTTTATCTTCGTCAAAAAGCTCCAAACTCTCATTTTCAAGAGTATACACTCCTGTTTCCATAAGCATATTACTGTTTAAGTTTTCCATATCGGATATAGCTGCATATCCGTTATCATAGGACAATCTGTTATACATAATATTGCCTCCTTTTATATCTGTAAAACATTAACACCCTGTTTTCTTAATTTATCTATATAAGCTTTATTTTCTCCGTCAGTTATGATCAGATTAAGCTGATCTAAGTCACAGTAGGTCAATAAGGCACTTTTATCAAATTTACTGCTGTCAGCAAGTACATAGACTTGTTCCGCCTTTTCAACCGCAAGCATTTTGACCGCTCTTTCATCAAAGGAGGAGTTCATAACTCCATTTTTAATATTTACCGCCGTTGCTGCCATGAAAGCTTTCTGTATGTTATATTGCTTTAACAAAAGTAGACTCTCGCTGCTGGCAAATGACATGGTTTTATTCCTTACTACTCCACCTATACCTATTACACTGATATTATCATTTCCAAGAAGTTTACTTATAACCACTATATTGTTGGTTACTATTTTAACATTCTTTTTTTCTTTCAGATAATCTGTCAAATGTATAGTTGTAGTTCCCGAGTCAATAAATATAATATCTCCGTCATTGACCAGATCTGCCGCCTTCTTGCATATTTCCTGCTTTATATATATACGCTTATCTTCTCTTATTCTATAGTCTAAAAGCTCATTATCGGACATTACGGCTCTTACTCCGCCATATACCTTTTTAACTCTCCCTCTTCTGCTTATAGCTTCTATATCTGTGCGTACTGTATTCAAGGATATTTCAAAGGTATTACTAAGTTCTTTTAAACTTACAGTACCTTCTTTTAAAATCATACTTTCCATTTCATCAAGTCTAATGTTTCTCATATCCTTCATTAATATCACCTTTCTACTGCCAAAGCAGTTAATATTAAAAGCCGGGGAAGGTCAAAAAACACCTTCTGATAATACTGTTCGCAGAATTTAAAATCCTACGAACAGTATTTACATATAAGTCTATATAACAGACGTAAAAGCAATATAATCTAATCAAGTATTTTTATGTCTTTATACATTTAATACTTCATTTATATAAACCGCTCTTTTTTCCTTTATAGATAAATTTCCTGCAAGTGCTATCGCTACAGCTTTTAATCCGGCATCTATTCCGGTTTTTATTTCCTTATCTTCTTCTATAGCTTCTACAAACTCTTTAACTTCAGCCGCAAAAGAATCCATATACCTTTCAAGGAAGAAGTACAGAGGCTTTTCGCTTACTATACCATTTTCAGAGCTTATAACGCAAGTAGAAGCGCTGTCATTTTTAGTGGCAGCCATTCCCTTGGAGCCGAATACCTCCGCTCTTTGGTCATATCCGTATACTGCCTTTCTTGAATTATCTATTACTGCAATAGAGCCGTCACTCATATGCATGGTAATTACAGCAGTATCTATATCTCCCGCCTCACCTATAGCCTTATCCACTAAAACCGCAGGCTCTACATATATTTTAACCGGCTCGGCATTGGTTAAAAATCGAACCATATCAAAATCATGTATGGTCATATCAAGCAACATTCCACCTGATACTGCCGCATATTCGGCACTTGGAGGATTAGGATCTCTTGAAGTTATCTTTGTTATGTGTATATCACCTACTTTACCTGCTAAAAATGCCTCTTTTACCGCTGCAAAGTTATGGTCATAACGTCTGTTAAATCCGACCTGGAACTTTACAGGGTTTTCTTTTAGGGCATCCTCTACCAGCTTTATTTTTTCCAAAGAATGGTCTACAGGTTTTTCACAGAATACGTGCTTTCCGGCTTTTATAGCTTCCACGCTTATTGCCGCATGAGTATCTGTTGATGAACAAACCATAACCGCATCAACTTCAGGATTATTTAACACATCCTTATAGTCTTTGCTTAAGTTTTCAATACCGAATTCTTTGGCATAGGCTGTCATTTCATCATTAAGAAACGGATCTGCCGCTGCAACAACCTTAGCTGAACTGATTTTTGTTGATATACTCTTTATATGTACCTTACCTATTCTACCAAGCCCTATTATACCTATTTTAATCATCTTTTTGCCTTTCTTATATGAAAATACAGATGTTTTTTATATAGTACCGTCCCATGTGGATACTTCTGTCTGTGTTGACTCTTCCTGAGTAAACCACTTGGTTGTAACTGTCTTTTGCTCGGTAAAGAATCTGAATGCATCTTTTCCAAGGCAGTGAAGATCTCCGAAGAATGAATCCTTATGTCCTGTGAATGAGAAGAATCCTACAGGTACAGGTATACCTACGTTTACTCCTACCATTCCTCCGTCTGTATTTCTTGCAAACTCTCTTGCATAGTATCCGCTTTGAGTAAAGATTACTGAGCCGTTGGCAAACGGATTATTATTCATTATCTCAAGTCCCTCTTCAAAGCTTTTTACTCTCTTTACACAAAGTACAGGTCCGAATATTTCTTCCTTTCCTATTACCATGTCTTCAGTTACATGATCAAATATTGTAGGTCCAAGGTAAAATCCCTTCTCAAAACCTTCTACAACATGATTTCTTCCGTCAAGTACCAAAGTTGCACCTTCTTCAACACCCTTTGCAATATATCCTTCTATACGCTCCTTGTGCTGAGAATTAACTACAGGTCCGAGCTTGCTTGTCTTGTCATAAGCAGGTCCTACTTTTATAAGTTTTGCCTGTTTTAAAAGCTCTTCTACAAGCTTATCTGCTATTTTTTCATGTGCAACCACTACAGGAAGCGCCATACAACGCTCACCTGCACAACCGTATGCTGCATTGATTATTCCTGCCGCTGTTCTTTCTATAGGTGCATCATACATAACAAGTGCATGGTTCTTAGCCTCACAAAGTGCCTGAACTCTCTTACCGTGCGCCGCTGCCACTGAATAGATATGCTTACCTGCCTTAGTTGTTCCTACGAAAGTAATTCCCTTTACCTTTGGATGAGTAAGGAATATCTCAGCCTCTGTTCTCTTGCATGATACTATGTTAAGTACACCGTCAGGAAGACCTGCATCCTTATAGATCTGTGCTATAGCCATAGCTGTTCTGGGTGTAGAGCTTGATACCTTGAGAACAATTGAGTTACCTGCAGCTATACAGCAAGGAGTCATCCAACCCATGGGTATCATAGCCGGGAAGTTAAAAGGACATACTCCTGCAAATACTCCAAGCGGCTCTCTGAATGATACTGTGTCATAACCTGTAGAAGCATCCATTAAAGACTCTCCCATAACAAGTGAAGGTGCCTGTATAGCAAGTTCTGTTCCTTCTATCGCCTTAAGTACATCTCCCTTAGCTTCTTCCCATACCTTACCGTGTTCTCTTGCACAAAGCATGGTAAGTTCATCCATTCTTTCTATAAGTAGGGTTCTTACCTTATGGAGTATCTGTGCTCTCTTGATAACCGGAACTCTTGACCAGCTCTTAAATGCCTCATGTGCCACTTCTATACTTTCTTCCACCTCTTTCTTTGTTGCACATGGTGAAAGTCCGTCTACTTCTCCTGTACTTGGGTTAAGTACTTCTACATAATCTTCAGTTTCAGATAATCTATATTCCCCGTTAATAAATATCTTTAATTTTTCTGCACTCATTGAAATGCTCCTTTCTTTATTTGCGATATTTAATATTTCCTCGCTTTGGCAAGGTTTTCTTCTTTATTTTTGTAAGCCTTATTAACTGAAGGTTTCTCTGAGCTTGATGCTATTCCCACATGCCACCAAGCCTCATATCCGGATGTCATTGTTTTTGGAAGTACCTTGATATCTATCAAAGTTGAAACTTTTTCATCTTTAGCCGCCTCTAAGGCTTTCTTAAGTTCTTCCAGGTTTCTTACGGTATAGGCCTTAGCACCGTAACCTTCAGCTATTTTTGCATAGTCTACAGGTACCAAAGCTCCCTCCAGTTTACCGTTTTCAGTTCTATATCTGAACTCGGTTGCAAAACTTCCTATGCCGTTGGACATTTGCAAATTATTGATACATCCGAAACCTGAGTTGTCAAATAACAGTATATTAATTTTCTCACCTTCCATTATAGAAGTTGCAAATTCGCTGTGCAGCATCTGGAAACTTCCGTCACCTGCCATCGCATACACTTCCTTTTTAGGCTCTGCCAGTTTACAACCGAGTGCTGACGCAACCTCGTAACCCATACATGAATATCCGTATTCCATGTGGTAGCTGTATAAACTGTCCGTAGTCCACATTCTTTGTAGACATCCCGGCAGGCTTCCCGAAGCTCCGGTAATTATGGCATCCTTATCTATAATATCTCTTATTAAAGCTATTGCCGAAGTTTGAGTGAGCTCGGTATCTGCAAGTTTTGCAAATTCTTCTATAGAGCCTTCTCTGTAAGCCTTAACTTCCGGCTCAAACTTTTCATCATATCTATAGCCGGCAAGTCTTTCGTACTCTTTATCCCACTCTTCTTTTAAACTCTTGGGCTTACTTTCCCAAGCTGACTTATAGTTTAATGTACTAAGTCCTGTATCAAGACTCTTCAGGGCTTCCTTTATATCCGCTATAAGCATCTTGGCTTCAAGCTTTGCTGCATGGAATTCGGAAATATTTACCCCTAAAACCTTTGCCTTTATAAATCCGGACTTTGAACTTGTCGAAAAGTCCGTAAGCCTTGAACCTAAAGCTATAACAAGATCCGCCTCGTTTGCAGCTTTGTTCGCACATAGATTCCCGGTTACGCCTATACCGCCAAGGTTAAGCGGATGTGAGGACTTGCAGGCACTTTTTCCGGCTTGCGTCTCTGCAAACAGAATATTGTACTTAGCGGCAAATTCCTCAAGCTCCTTACCCGCTTCGGAATATCTTACTCCTCCACCGCAAATCATAAGCGGCTTCTTGGCATTTTTGATCAGTTCTACAGCCTCGTCAAGCTCTTGTGAAACTACAGGCTGTCTTCTTATAAGGTGTACCCTTTTTGCAAAGAACTCCTCGGGATACTCATAACTTTCACCCTGCACATCTTGAGGAAGAGCCACGCATACAGCTCCGGTCTCTTCTACTGATGTAAGTACTCTGAATGCACTCAGTAAGGCACTCATGAGTTGCTCCGGTCTGTCTATTCTGTCAAAGTATCTGCAAAGCGGTCTGAAAGCATCATTCGTACTTATATTAAGACTGCTTTCAACTTCAAGCTGCTGCAATACCGGATTAGGCTGTCTGGTAGAAAACACATCACCCGGGAACAGCAAAAGAGGTATTTTATTAACGGTAGCTGTAGCGGCGGCAGTAAGCATATTGGCTGCTCCCGGTCCTACAGATGATGTTACCGCTATAATTTTTCTTCTGTTATGTTGCTTTGCAAATGCTGTTGCGGCATGTGTCATACCCTGCTCATTCCTACCTTGGAACACCTTAAGTCCGTATGGATTTTCATCCAAAGCCTGTCCAAGTCCTACTACATTACCATGACCGAAGATAGTAAAAATACCCTCTACAAATTTACTCTCTTTTCCTTCAAAAGAAACATATTGATTATCTAAAAACTTTACTATTGCCTGTGCAACCGTCATTTTAATACTGCTCATGTCTTCCTCCTATGCCTTGGAAACACTTTCTCCGTACTTCTCTTTTTCCATCTTTATAAATTCTTTTATAGCTTCTACTTTAGGCATATCGGCAGAACAGCCATGGCTTGACACAAGCATTGAAGCACTTGCACTTCCAAGCTCCAAAGCATCATGCATATCATAGCCTTCCATCAGTGCATATATAAAAGCTGATGCATATCCGTCTCCGCCGCCAAAAGATTTAAGAGCCTCAACCGGGAAGGGCTTAATCGAGAATGACAACCCGTCCTTGGTATAAGCGGTAGAGCCCTTTTTACCGTGCTTAATAATTACAATCTTGGCTTTTTCCCATAAAGCGGCACTTTCACTATCACTTAATCCCTTTTTGATTAGGGACTCGGTAAGGTTGTACTCTTCTCTTGAACCGAGTATGACATCACTGTCTCTTGCAACTATAGAGTAATATATAGCCGTCTCATCAGCATTTGCCCAGTTATATTCTCTGTAATCTATATCAAATATAACCGGAGTATCGGTATTCTTAGCAAATTGTAATGCCTTAAGGCAGGCTTCTCTTGAAGGAGAACTTGCAAGCGCCGTACCCGATATTAAAAGCGCCTTTGCTCTTTTTATATAATCTTCACTCACATCACTCACATCCAGGGAAAGGTCTGCTGCCATATTTCTATACATAAGTATGCTGCTTTCCTCTTTACTTAAAATTTCAGTAAATGTAAGTCCGAGCTTCTCGCCGTTCTTCGCTCTGCTGATATACTTAGTATCCACTCCTTCTTTCTTGAAGTAATCAACTACAAAGTCTCCAAATCTGTCATCCGATACTCTTGAAATAAAACCTACTTTTTTTCCGAGTCTTGCAAGACCTACCGCTATATTGGCAGGAGAACCTCCTAAGTATTTTTTATAAGTTTCGCTTTCAGCAAGTGTTTTATAATAATCCATAGGGTTTAAGTCTATAGTCACTCTTCCCATAAGTATTAAATCAAATTCTCTTCCCTTATCAAATTCTATATATTTCACAGCATTCTCCGTTTCCGCTTAAGATTAAGCCTTATTTATTTTTACTAAAGTCTTGGTCTCAAAGCTTTCCTTACAAGAGTAGGCTATTTTTGCCGCCTTAGCACCGTCTTTTGCTCCGAGTTTAGGTTGTCTTTCTTCATTTATACATAATATAAATTCTTCCAGCTCTCTTAGGTATGCTTCTTCAAATCTTTCAAGGAAATTTTGACTGCATTCTTTTCTCACACCGTTATTATCAAGTATCTCAAGCAGATTTTTTTGCGGTACATTAGCAACTCTGAGTATACCTTCAGTTCCTATGATTTCGGTCTCGACATTATAGCCGTGAGGAGCGGTTCTTCCTGCAAAAAGAAATGCCATCTTATCTTCTTCAAACTTCATAAGACAGGATAAGTTGTCGCCATCATTATATTTTGCAAATTCATCAAAAGCATAACAACCGCCGATAGAATAAACTTCTAAAGGCTCAGCCGATAAAAACCACCTGCAAAGGTCTATATCATGTACACACATATCAAGGAATTCTCCTCCGCTGTGCGGTGCATAGGCTATAGCACCGGCTATATCTTTTATAGGATCTTGACTGTAGCTTCTTACCATAAAAGGCTTACCTATCTTACCGGCATCTATCATTTCCTTAGCCTGTTTGTATGAGGGATCAAATCTTCTCATAAAGCCCGGCATAATTATAAGCTTAGGATATTCTTTCGATAATTTTTCTATATATTCACACTCTTCTATGGTTACACCAAGCGGCTTTTCACAGAACACATGTTTTCCCGCCTTAAGTGCCGCTTCTATTTGTTTGCAATGAAATCCTGAAGGAGATGCTATGGATACCGCTTCTATCTCCTCATCCTTTATCATCTCATCAAAATCAGTATATACTTTTTCTACCGACCATTCTTTGGCGAGCTTTTTTAATTGTTCTTCATTGACATCGCATAGCGCCTTTAATGTAGCATATTGCAATCTGTTAGCTATATTACATGCATGCTGCTTTCCAAGTCTTCCAAGTCCTACATGACCTATATTAATCTTTCTCATTTTGACTCCTTACGCTTTCTTTGCATTCTTTCTCATGTCAAATATAACTGCAACCACTATAATCAAACCTTGTATAATCTGCTGTATGTAAGCATTTACCGAAAGCAGTGTGAAACCGTTGGTCATAACTCCTAAAATCAAAGTTCCTACTACTGTACCCCATACGGTTCCTATACCTCCCGAATGGCTGGTACCTCCTATTGTGGTTGCCGCTATCGCTATAAGCTCCCAACCTGTACCTACAGAAGGCTGTGTACTTCCGGTTCTTCCCATAGATATCAAAGCACAAAGTCCTGCAAGAAGACCTGAGTATAAATATATTAAGGAAATATTTTTCTTGACCTTGATTCCTGAAATCTCAGCAGCATTAATATTGCCGCCTATTGCATATACACTCGCACCGAAACAGGTAAACTTAAGTATTACATAGGTTATTACTATAACTACTATATAAATAACCACCGGTATAGGAATTATCGTAAAAATTCTGCTTCCCAAAAATTCCAATGCAGGGTTAAGGTTACTTATAGGCTTTCCTTCCGCATACATTAAAGCTGCACCTCTTGCTGCCGTATACATACCGAGTGTGGCAATAAATGCCGGTATCCTGGTATGAGCTATTAAAGCACCGTTAATATATCCGCAAAGTGCACCTATTCCAAGTGCTATAACTATACTTGCCGCTATCGGTACCATAGGCATACCGGGATACATCTTGGAAGTTGCATCCGCAACCTGACTCACACTTGCGGTTACAACTGCTGAAAGTGCCAATACGGAACCTACAGAAAGATCTATACCCTTTGATACTATTACCAACAACATACCCAAAGCCAGTATTCCATACATTGAACTTTGTGTAAGAAGATTCATAATATTGTTTATACTTAAAAATTGCGGATTTTTCGCACTTATTCCCACTATCATTACTACCAGTATCACAACTATACCGTAAGTGTTCATAAATTTTGAAAAATCAAAACCCTTTGTCGATTTTTCTTTATTATTGTCCTTTATTATGTTACTCATCTCTTCCCTCCTACACTTTCCGGCCTTTTACCGGCTGCATATGTCATAAGTATTTCCTGACTGAATTCTTCTTTTGTCAGCTCACCGCTTATTCTTCCCTCATGCATTATGATTACTCTGTCGCTCATTCCCATAATCTCAGGTAACTCTGAGGATATCATAATTACACATTTACCTGCGGCTGCAAGCTTTGATATAAGATTATAGATCTCCGCCTTCGCTCCTACGTCTATACCTCTTGTAGGTTCATCAAGTATAAGTATATCCGGCTCTGTAAGAAGCCATCTTGCTATAAGAACTTTTTGTTGATTTCCACCACTTAAGTTTTGTATAGGTGTGTTTTTTGAAGGTGTTTTTATATTTACAGAAGAGATATACTTATTTACATCTTTATCCATACCCCTAAGATCCAATAAACCGGTTTTACCTTTATAGGTCTCCATATGGCTGCACAATATGTTATAGCTTACAGAAAGCATAGGGAAGATTCCCGTAGTTCTTCTATCTTCGGTAAGAAGTGCCATACCGTTTTTAATTGCATCCAAAGGAGTTTTTATCTCCACTTCTTTTCCTTTTATCTTTATCTTTCCCGACTCTATGCATCTTGCTCCGAATATAGCCTCCATTATTTGAGTTCTTCCGGAGCCTACCAGACCTGCAAAGCCTAAGATCTCACCTGCATGAGCCTTAAAACTGATATTCTTAAAATCTGTTGTATGTGAGAGGTTTTCTACTTCAAGCACAACTTCGCCTATTTTACAATGTTCCTTGGGATATAAATCATTTACCTCTCTTCCGACCATCATCTTAATCATCTCATCAAGCTCTATTTTATCTATATCCCTGCTGCCTATAAGCTCTCCGTCTCTAAAAACGGTTATTTTGTCGCAGATAGTATATATTTCATCAAGTTTGTGAGAAATATATATGATTGCCCTGCCTTCACTTTTAAGTTTTCTTATAATTTTAAAAAGCTGCTCCACTTCCTTATCTGTAAGTGCGGAAGTAGGCTCATCCATAATTATAACCTTTGCATTATAGGATACTGCTTTTGCTATTTCTATCATCTGTACCTTAGCTACTGTAAGGTTCTTCATAAGCTGTGTAGGTTCTTCTTGTAGATCAACAAGCTTAAGTACTTCTCTTGTTTGTTCATTCATCTGCTTGTAGCTGATAAATCCGAACTTATTCTTAGGCTCTCTTCCCAGCCAAATATTTTCACTTATAGTTCTATGCTCTATAGGGCTAAGCTCCTGATGTATCATAGAAATACCCATATTCAGAGCGGCTCTTGTATCATAGTCTTTAATAATCTTTCCGTCATACCATATTTCACCGGTAGTAGGCGGCTGCATACCTATAAGACACTTCATAAGTGTGGATTTGCCCGCTCCGTTTTCTCCTATCAATGCATGTACCTCGCCCTTATTAACGGTAAGATTAACTCCTTTAAGTGCCTGTACTCCCGGGAAAGTTTTAGTGATATTTTCCAGTTTCAGTAAGCAATTATCTTCCATCTGCAACTCTCCTATCTTTATAAGAAAGGCTGCTGCAAAAGCAGCAGCCTCCTGTTATATAGAAATATTCTATACCATTCCTACTTTATAAATTCATCTACATTTTCTTCTGTTACAAGCTTAAATGGAATGTACATAACTTTTTCTGAAGAAGGATTTCCATTAATAGCATCATGTACTGACTTTATAGCTGTACCGCCCTGACCCTCAGCATCCTGGAATATAGTACAGGTAAGATCGCCTGCCTTAAGTGCTGCCAATGCATCAGGAGTTGCATCTATACCGGTTACTGCCACCTTATCAAGTAAGTTATTGTTCTTAAGTGCCTGTACCGCACCGAGTGCCATCTCATCATTATTAGCTATAACTGCTGTAAGATCGTTTCCATAAGCTGTTATGAAGTTTTCTGTAAGAGAAACACCCTGATCTCTTTGCCAGTTTCCTGACTCCTTTGCAAGCACCTTAACATCCGGATACTTGTCTTTGATCACTTCTTCTACACCTTCTGTACGCTTGGTAGTTCCCTCATTTCCAAGTATACCCATAAGGATTACCACTCCGCCTTTGCCGCCTATCTTCTCACCTATGTATTCCATTTGCATTTGACCGCCGGTCTTCTCATTAGAGCCTACATAAAATACATTATTAGGTATAGTATCTTCCTTACCTGCATAAGGATTTCTGTTAACATATGCTAAAGGAATTCCCGCTTTTTGTGCCGCCTCTGTTACAGGAGCCATACTTGAAGTATCTGTAGGTAC
Source organism: uncultured Johnsonella sp. (assembly GCA_905373785.1). Lineage (GTDB taxonomy): Bacteria > Bacillota > Clostridia > Lachnospirales > Lachnospiraceae > Johnsonella. The sequence goes on from CAJPUK010000013.1 coordinate 21,355, forward strand.
AACTATAAGTCCGTCAACACCTTTTTCTATTAAGGCATTTACATGATCTACCTGCTTAATAGTATCTTCCTGGCTGTCCTGCACTTCAAGCTCTATGTTGTTCTCGTCTGCATATTTTTGTGCAGCCTCAAGAATATATGTTTGGAAAGTATCATTAAGGTTGTTGATAACATAACCTATCTTCACCTTCTTACCTGTATCCTGCTGTGCTCCCGCCTGACTGCTTCCTGCATCCGCAGAAGCTGCTGAGCCGTCAGCACTTGAGTCTGAACTTGAACCTGAGTTTGAACATGCTGCAAGTGCAAAAACACTTAATGCCAATGTTCCTGCATACAATATTTTCTTAAAGCTTTTTATCATCACTGATAATCCTCCTTTTATAAATAATTTTTATATCTTATAAATTTGTATTTTCTTTTATAAATTTCCTTGCTTTAAGCGCATATTCAAACGGATTGGCAAGTGCCGGATCCTGCTCCGCCTCTACTATAAACCATCCCTTGTAATTTGCCTCTCCCAAAATCTTAAATACCTCTGAAAAATCAAGGCTTCCGTCCCCCGGAACTGTGAATGTACCCAGTCTTACTCCCTGCAAGAAACTTAAATGCTCTTTTTTAACCTTGTCTACAACTTCCTGTCTTATGTCCTTAAGATGCACATGTGCAATTCTGTCAATATATTTTTTAAGAACTGATATGTAATTATCACCTGAGTAAGCTAAATGACCCGTATCATATAATAAATGTACCAAGTCCTTATCGGTAAGACTCATAAGCTTGTCAACTTCCGCCTCGGTCTGTACTCCGGTACCCATATGATGGTGGTAAGCTATCTTCATTCCCTTTTCTTTAGCCAAGGCTCCCAACTTATTAAGCCCTTCAACCAATTTTATCCATTCTTCCTCGGTAAATATAGGTTTTTTATCAAAAACAGCCGTATCTATCTGTCCTTGTACGCTGCCACCCTGTTCTGAAACAACTATTATTCTTGCTCCCATGTTATAAAGAAAGTCTCTATGTTTTATAAAAGCCTCCTTAGTTTCTTCGTAGGGCTTACTTGTTAAAAATGCTGAAAACCATGCACCTGCTATTTGCATACCTCTTATTTCAAGTTTTTTCTTCAATAATTCCTCATCTCTGGGATATTTATTGCCTACTTCACAGCCTGTAAATCCGGCTAAAGCCATCTCACTTATACATTGCTCAAATGTATTCTCACTTCCAAGATCCGGCATGTCATCATTGGTCCATGCAATAGGTGCTATTCCAAGTTTAACATCCTCAAACATACATATACCTCCTTTAACTTGATAGTAACTTTATATAAACTTACTATTAACTTTATGTCATCATTGTAAGTAATAAAGTTTAATTTGTAAATATGTATTATTTCATATAAATTTAATATAAAGTTTATGAAAAATGACTATAGGATTGATATTTTTTTATCGTTTTTTTAAGTATGTATAGGATTTGTTATGCATTTTGCATGAAATATTTTCTTGTTTAAAGGCTATTTTTATGTTTTTTATGCAGGGACATAAAAAAAATAAGACTCTGTATCCAATCAGATACCTGAGTCTTATTTTACTTACTAAAACAATATTATTTAATTTAGAATATACCGAAAAATGCTCCTACTATACCTATTCCTAAGAGTAAACAAATACAAGCCACGGGAGTCCAGCCTTTTTTCTTCAGCAGATAGAAAAGAAGCAGGGTTATAGTAAGCGGTATAAGCTTTGGAAGCACACCGTCCAGTATATCTTGTATAACTATAGGCTTTTCACCGTTTGCTATCTTAAGTGCTATAGAAGTTGAACCGTAATTTGATGTAAGAGCTCCTACTATAAATACTCCAAGCATTGAAGCTGCACGTGTAAACTCCTTAGCATTGGCGGTCAGAAGCTCTATTGCCTTCGTTCCAAGGCTATAAGACCAGTTCATAAGGAAAAATCTTATACAAAACTGCACCACATTGAATATCAAAAGGAACAATATCGGACCCAGGATAGAGCCGTTTATTGCCATATTTGCCGTAATACCGGCAGTAATAGGCACAAGTGTAAACCAAAATATAGCATCACCTATACCTCCAAGAGGTCCCATAGCCGCAACACGCACTGCTCGTATTGTATTGATATCAGCTTTTTGTTGCTCAAGTGATAATATAATACCCATAACAAAAGTTACAAGGAAGGGATGAGTGTTGAAAAATTCAAGGTTATGTCCCATGGAAATCTTCAAGTCTTCCTTGTCTTCATGTATCTTTTCCAGTCCCGGAAGTATACAATATAACCAACCGGCCGCCTGCATTCTTTCATAGTTGAAAGAAGCCTGTAAGTTCATAGAACGCCACACCATCTTGTTAAGTGTTTTTTGATCAAGCGGCTTAGCAGGAGTAAGATTATTGTATTGTGTTGCATTAGATGCCATCTTCTTCACCTCCTTGTGTATTGGACGAAGCATTTCCTGACGCCGCCTTTATAGCCACACGTGTCTGGAAATCTCCAAGTGCTATAGCTATACCTATAAATGCTATAAGTATAAGCGCTGAACCGCTAAGCTTAGGTATATATCCTACAATTGTTGCAATAGCAAAGCCTGCAAAATAGATTCCCCAAAACTCATTTGACAGCATGATTCTAAGAAGTATAGCAAAACCTACGAATCTCATCATACCGCCGGCTGCCTTCAGACCGTTCATAACCCATCCGTATTTTTCAGATAAGTCATCTAATCTTAAACCTAGTGCCTTTCCTCCATACAGACCTGCCACACACACTATACCGAACAGTACACCAAGTATAGCCATAGCGATATAGTTAAGACGCACTATACCCTTAGTATCCGCATTTTCTGCCATCTTGTCGGCAACTGACATCATAGGAGACATTGCTGTAAAAAGTAAAGTAACCATATATTGCCCCATAAGTGCAAACGGTACTGCCAGTCCTACCGCAGTCTCTACATCAACTCCTGCCGATATGGCAAAAACTGTTGCCATAATTCCGCCAATAACCGCATTAGGCGGTTGCGCTCCGCCTACAGGCATATTACCTATAGTCATAAGCTGATAGGTACCACCCACTACAAGTCCGGTCTGCAAATCACCTAAGATTGCTCCGATAACCGCTCCTGTAACTATTGGCTGGTACAGAGATTCCAAAAAGTCAAATTGATCTATTGCAACTATAAAAGTTACAATAAATACCAATATAACTTGAAGTGCTGAAAATCCCATAAAATTCTCC
>CAJPUK010000014.1 GCA_905373785.1 uncultured Johnsonella sp.
ATTTCTTGCATAATTACCCAAACCGCAGGCTGCCAGAGCAAGTACTGTAAAAAGTACTGCCACCGACAATATTTTTATTCTGTTTTTCATAATACTCTCCTTTCTAAAGCTAAAATTCCTCCCATAAACTTTATGCATAAAAATACTACTATGAACTCAATTTCATAATAGCATTTTTACCTTGGCTTTACAATTAACTATTGCTAAAATATAATTGATTATTGATTAAACAATATCTATATATAATGTTTATATATTTTATCATTAGCATAATTATTCATAAAGTTTATAAATAATTCTATAAGAAAGGAAGGACTATGAGTACTGATTTATCCGCTATATCCGAAACCTTATATGTGCCTATGGCAGGAAGAATTTATGCACATAAGTATTTTCCCGAAATTATATCGGATGACAAACTTGATTTGATTAAAAAGCAGATTCCGAAAGATATTGATATCTTTAAGGGACAAAGTGAGTATACCTTGCTTGCAAGTGCCGTACGCTCTAAAAATATTGATGAGTATATAAAAAAATTTCTTAACACAGCCCCTAACTCAATAGTGGTTAATTTAGGCTGCGGGCTTGAGACCTCCTTTTATCGACTGGATAACGGCTTAGCCTTATGGTATGAAGTGGATCTGCTCGAAGTTATTGAGTTAAGAGAAGACTTACTTGGAAAAAATGAGCGTGATATCAGCATAGCCGCTTCAATATTTGATAAAAATTGGCTGAATATTATAAGAGATGCTGCCGGGGAAAAGTCTGTGTGTTTTACAGCTTCAGGGCTTTTTTACTATTTTAAGAAGTCGGATGTTATAGAGCTTATCAGAAATTTAAGCAGTATTCCAAGTTCACAGCTTGTATTTGATGCGGTCAATAAATTCGGCATGAGCCGCATGGCAAAGTATATGAAGCAGTTAAATCACGAGGATGCAAAGATGTATTTTTATGTGAATGACGCCAATGAGTTGGCTAAAGAAATATCCGACAAGGTTTCTGTTGCAGAAGAAAGAGATTATTACAGCAGATTATCTAACAAAAAAGGTATGAAACTTTCGACAAGAATTTCTATGTATTTTTCCGATAAGTTTCATATGGTAAAGATGATAGGGCTTAAATTAAATTAGTAGGATTAAGTATGAAGCCGACTTGTTATTCAATCTTACCCACAGCTTTTTTAAGCTTTGTCATATTATCACAGAACGCTTAATTTTCTTTATAGAAAAGGCTAAGCGTAATGTATCGTTGATATCCGGCTTTATTACCACTTTGTCAATAGATTGTAACATATATAGTCAAAGAGAATTAAGATCTACTCTACTATTGATGATATTAATTAAATGTCAATGATACATTATGCTAGGCATTACAAAGATTGAATAATATGTTGTTTCCCCTTCCCCGGATGTAATACAGCTAAAAAGACCCTGTAGTTTTATCTTTAATCCTCAGTCCTTTGCTTAAAGTAGGTTCCAATTTCACTAAAGGATATATTACTGTATTATTAACGCTTTATAGTGTAAAACTAAATTCAGCAATCTGTGTGAAATTGTAAATGCTTTAACTAAAAACTAAAAATAAGATCAAACTACAAGGTCTTTTGCTATGTATTGTACCAACTGTTGATATTTACACTAATACTGTATATCCTTTTGCTATTTTAGAATATTTTTGAAATGCCGCAGTATCAGTATAAATATCTCTATTCGCACATTATATTATCTTATACTGATTTATCAACTTTTTAAAGAGCCTAAGCCTTATGCTACTCCTTCTCCTTCACCTTCTCCGAAGAATAACTTAATATCATCTTCAACGCTTCCGATTCCTGCTATACCGAAGTTCTCCACCAATACCTTAGCTACATCCGGTGAGAGGAAGGCAGGAAGTGTAGGTCCTAAGTGGATGTTCTTCACTCCAAGATATAAAAGTGCCAGCAATACTATAACTGCCTTTTGCTCATACCATGCAATATTATAAACAACAGGAAGCTCGTTGATATCATCAAGTCCGAAAACTTCTTTTAACTTAAGCGCTATAACAGCTATTGAGTAAGAGTCGTTACATTGCCCTGCATCAAGTACTCTCGGAATACCGCCTATATCTCCTAAAGGAAGCTTATTATACTTAAACTTAGCGCAACCTGCTGTAAGTATAACGGTATCCTTAGGCAGAGCCTTTGCAAAATCGGTATAGTAATTTCTTGACTTTGCACGACCGTCACAGCCGCCCATTACTATAAATCTCTTAATATCTCCGTTCTTAACTGCCGCAACTATCTTATCCGCAAGTGACAATACCTGATTATGAGCAAATCCGCCTATGATTTCTCCGCTTTCTATCTCAACCGGAGGCTTACAGGTCTTGGCAAGCTCTATGATCTCGCTAAAGTCCTTATCATCTCCTATATGCTTACAGCCCGGAAAACCTGCCGAACCTGTGGTAAAGAGTCTGTGCTTGTAGCTGTCCTTTGGCGGTACTATACAGTTTGTAGTCATAAGTATAGGACCGTTAAAGCTTTCAAACTCTTCTTTTTGCTTCCACCAGGCATTACCGTAGTTTCCTATAAAGTGCTTATACTTCTTAAGCTCGGGATAGTAATTGGCAGGAAGCATCTCTGAGTGAGTATATACATCAACTCCCGTACCCTCGGTTGCCTTAAGTAAAAGCTCCATATCCCTTAAGTCATGACCTGATATAAGTATACCCGGCTTATCGGATACTCCGATATTTACATGGCTTATCTCCGGATTACCGTAGGCAGTGGTATTGGCCTTGTCTAAAAGTGCCATACCTGCCACTCCGTACTTACCTGTCTCCAAAGTTAAGGCAATAAGCTCGTCAACACTTAAGTTATCATTTAGAGTAGCACTAAGTGCTCTTTGCAAGAAAGCATCCACCTCTTCATCATCCTGCATAAGCACATTGGCATGCTTTGAGTATGCTGAAAGTCCCTTAAGTCCGTATATTATAAGTTCTCTTAATGATCTTACATCCTCATTTTCTGTTGCAAGTACACCTACGCTAAGTGCCTTTACCTTATAAGTACCTCTGTTGTTCGTATCCCAGTGAGCAGCCTCCGGAAGTGTTGCCGGGCTTGATACCTGCTTTATAAGTTCTCTTCTGAGCTTAAGAGAAGCTTCTATTCTGTCCATAATTGCCACATCATCAAAATTGGCATTAGTAATAGTTATAAATAAATTCAGTGTTATAAAATGGTTTACGTCTTTGCTTACAGGCTTTCCTTCTTCTCTAAGTCTCGTAGTGATTGCAGAAAGACCCTTACTTACATACACAAGCACATCCTGTAAACCTGCAACTTCCGGATTCTTACCGCATACACCCATCTGTGTACAGCCTTTATTGCCGGCAGTTTCCTGACATTGATAGCAAAACATCTTATTATCCATATTGAACCTCCTTGTCTTACAGTAACTTAAAATCATATACTTTTTACCATATGAGCAAGCCTAAAGCAGTATGGTATTTCTTAAATAAGTATACCAAATAACTTGCCTATTTTCCTGATTGCATTCATCAAAAATCCTCAGCGTAGCCCCACTACGCCTACGTTTTTTGATGTACACACTCAGAAAAATATTCATCGTTTTTGATATACTTATTTTGTAAACGATACACTAGTGTATAGTATCGTTGATATTTAGCCTTATTGCTACTTTGTTGATAGCCTGTAACAAATACATAATAAAGGAATTTGAGATTTACTCTACTATTACGGATATTAATTAAATATCAATGATACATTACACCGGATGTTATTTCAAAAAACCATACTTTAATTTTAGTGAGCTATATATAAAAAGCCTCTTACTTATCAAATAAATGATAGCAAAAGGCTTTTTTTATTTCCGTAACTTGTGTTACTATATTTATAAATTTTCCAAAGCTTCAATATTTTTTATAATAATATGTTTTTTATCAATCTCTATAATACCCTCTTCCTGCATCTTCATAAGTTCTCTTGAGAGTGAAGGTCTGGCAGTATTAAGCAGATCTGCCATCTCTTCCCGGCCAAGCCCCGATATGCACCTTTTATTCCTGTCCATATTTTGAATGAGAAACATGGCGATTTTTTGCCTCAAGCTTGAACAGGAAAGTATCTGTACCTTTCGGTTAAGATAATAATTCTTAAAAGCAAGGTCGGAAAGCATATTTCCCAAAAACACTTTATGATAGTCTTTACCTTCTTTAGAGCCTTCAAAAAGATAGTCTTTCGATATTTTCAAAAGCTTTACCTTGGAAGCTGCCCTGGCATAATGCTCATAGCCCTTATTTTCAAGAAAGAGGAACACCTCGCCGAATATAGCACCGACAGTATTGAATATAGCCACTATACTTCTTTTACCGTCCATAGAATCACGGCAAATACTGACCGCTCCGTCTATAAGCACATTAATATGCCTTGCCTTATCCCCGACGTGGAAGACAGTCTCATCTTTTTCAAATTCCTCTATATTAAAATCACTGCTTTTTAAGCAAGTTAATATCTCTTCCTCATTAAGCCCTATAAATAATTTTGTGTTTTTTAATTTTTGTGCTATTTCCTTCATAATATTTATATTTCAAAAATCAAATCGCCGTAACTTGGCATAGGCCAATATTCCTTATCTACAAGCATTTCAAGTTCATCCACAAAGACCCTTAAATCCTTCATTACCGGTACTATCTGCCTGTGGTAGGCAAATGCCTTTTGCTCAATATCGGCTATGGCGGATACCTCCTTGACTCCTGCATCAAGCTTCCAAAAACTTTCCCTTGCCAAGTTATGCAACTTAACTATTTTTTCAAGTATCTTTGTTTCTTCTTCAGGTTTAACCTCCAAATCAAGATCCCTTACCGCCTTTATGGACTTTGCAAGGTCTCCGCTGTACTTCATGATTGCAGGAAGTAAGGACTTGCCTGCCATGTTAAGCATAGTTTTTGCCTCTATATTGATTGCCTTTGAATAAGCCTCATACTCTATCTCAAGCCTTGCCTCAAGCTCCGCCTTGGTAAATACGTTGAAGTCTTCATAGAGCTTTATTGCCTTCTTGCTGACTATAGCGGATATAGCCTCTACTGCTGAAGGTATATTGAGCAGTCCTCTTCTTTTTGCCTCTTCAACCCATTCTTTAGAGTAACCGTTACCGTTAAATATTATTCTTCTATGAGCGGCAAATGTAGTCTTTACATAGTCATGCAGCGTCATTTCAAAATCAGTGGCAGACTCAAGCTCATCCACCGCTTCTTTAAAACTTTCAGCAACAATAGTATTAAGTACTACATTGGCAGAAGCTATTGATTCGGAAGATCCTAACATCCTGAATTCAAACTTATTATTGGTAAATGCAAATGGGGATGTTCTGTTTCTGTCCGTAGCATCTTTTTCAAAATCAGGTAGGGTATTGACTCCCGTTTTTAATATTCCGCCCTGTATGGAATGTGTAGCAAGTCCGGTACTGCAAAGCTGGTCTATGACATCCTCGAGCTGCTCTCCGAGGAAGACCGAAATAATTGCAGGAGGTGCTTCATTGGAGCCGAGTCTTGCATCATTGCCCACTGTGGCGGCAGTTTCCCTTAAAAGCTCGGCATGTCTGTCAACCGCTCTTAAAATACAGGCAAGCACCAGGAGAAATTGCATATTTTCATGTGGTGTAGCGCCCGGATTTAACATATTGATCTTATCATCGGTAATCAATGACCAGTTATTATGTTTACCTGAACCGTTGACTCCTGCAAAGGGCTTTTCATGTAACAGACAGTGTAGATTATGGTTGAAAGCCAACCTTTTCATAGTTTCCATAACAAGCTGGTTATGGTCGGTAGCAACATTTACCTGCTCGTATATGGGCGCCAGTTCATGCTGCCCCGGTGCCGCTTCATTGTGCTGTGTCTTTGCCGGAACACCCATTTTCCAAAGCTCATGGTTTAAGTCATTCATGAAACGGGCAACCCTGTCTCTTATCGTTCCGTAGTAATGGTCATCAAGCTCCTGTCCCTTAGGCGGCATAGCACCGAAAAGCGTGCGTCCTGCATATATTAAGTCCTTACGCTTTAAGTACATATCCCTGTCTACGATAAAATACTCCTGTTCCGCACCTACACTCGGAACCACTCTTTGAGATCTTTCGTTTCCAAAAAGTCTAAGCAGCCTTATAGCCTCTTTGTCAATAGCCTGCATTGATCTAAGAAGCGGTGTCTTTCTGTCTAAAGCCTCTCCCTTGTATGAGCAAAATGCGGTCGGTATACATAAAGTTATACCTATGGCATCCTTTCTTAAAAATGCAGGTGAAGTACAGTCCCATGCGGTATAACCCCTTGCCTCAAAAGTAGCTCTAAGCCCTCCGGAAGGAAAACTTGAAGCATCGGACTCACCCTTTACAAGCTCCTTTGCTGAAAATTCCAATATAACCTTTTGGTTTGAAACAGAAGATATAAAACTCTCCTGCTTTTCGGCTGACACTCCCGAAAGCGGCTGAAACCAATGTGTATAATGTGTAGCCCCCCTTTGTATAGCCCATTCCTTCATACCGTGTGCCACTACTCCGGCTATGCTTCTGTCAAGCTCCGCACCGTCTTCTATTGTCTTTTTAAGCTTCCTGTACACATCTTTCGGAAGATAGGTAGACATAGCCCTGTCTCCAAATACATCGCAACCGAAAAATTCATCTATACTTTTTACTTCGTCCATAAATTATTATCCCCATTTATTTATAAACAGGCTGCCGCACTAAAACCGGAAACTTGTATTTTCCGATACATTAATGCGACAGCCCTCCAAATTCAAATACTGCTCAACTACGCCTTACCTACTGAGCCGAATAATTCCATCTTTTCTTTTACCATATCTACTATGGCATTAAATCCCGGTGCAAGAAGCTTTCTCGGATCGAAACCTTTTCCTTCCAAGTCCTTTCCTGCCTCTATATACTTACGTGTAGCTTCAGCAAATACAAGTTGGCACTCGGTATTTACATTGATTTTAGCAACACCCAAACTTATAGCCTTCTTGATCATGTCAGCAGGAATTCCGGTACCTCCGTGAAGAACCAAAGGAATACCGTCAGTCTTTTCTTTTATAGCCTCTAAAACTTCAAAGTTAAGTCCCTGCCAATTTGCAGGATATTTGCCGTGTATATTACCTATACCCGCTGCAAGGAAGTCTATTCCCAAATCAACTATTTTCTTACACTCCTGCGGATCTGCACACTCGCCCATTCCTATAACGCCGTCTTCTTCACCTCCGATAGAGCCTACCTCTGCCTCTATGGACATACCTTTTTTATGTGCAGCCTCTACCAATTCCTTAGTCTTTGCAAGGTTTTCATCTATAGGAAGATGCGAACCGTCAAACATTATTGAAGAAAAACCTGCTTCTATACACTTATAGCAGGTGTCATAAGTACCATGATCAAGATGCAGGGCTACAGGCTGTGTAATTTCCATCTCTTCAATCATAGCCTTAACCATATCCGCCACAGTCTTGTAGCCCACCATATAACTCGCAGCACCTGTAGACACTCCAAGTATTACCGGAGAGTTAAGTTCTTTTGCAGCAGTGAGTACAGCCTTCGCCCACTCTAAGTTATTTATATTAAAATGACCTACTGCATAATGCCCTTCCCTCGCCTTTCTAAGCATCTGTGTTGCAGAAACTAACATATACTACCTCCTTAAAATTATACCTTCGATTAAATAACATAATGTTTTATTGAGTAAAACTTACGATTTTCTCAAATATATATAAATCCAGTTTATTATAGCATAAGTACAACTAACTAATCTACAATAAATTTATATAATAACATCCTCATCTGTAAAATTTGTAACTAACTTTATCAACAGTACTACCGCTACAAAGATTGAAATAAGGAGTAGGTCTTTGAGTGGCAACCCCAAAGGAATACCTATATAAGTGATTATCTATTAGATAATTTACAGTTCCCATAACTTACATAGAACTGTTGCATCCTTATACAAGTATATCTTTTACCGTCTTTTTCATATCGGCAATATCACATTCCCGATTATGTCTTATGTCCGCATTCCTTACTTCTTCAACCGCATTCGGTATCTTTACCCCGCTAAGCTCTTTAAGTTTTTCAACACTTTCCCACTCGCCGCTTTTCTTACCTTCTATTGCGAAAACTACAGACTCGGAAAACTTGTAGGGGCTTGCCGTGGAGGCTATTACCGTCTTATGCTCATCATTACTCTCCCCTTTATAGGAGATATAAGCGGCATAGGCTACTGCCGTATGTGTATCAAGCACATAGCCTTCTCTTTCATATACGGATTTTATAGCCTTTCTCTGCTCTTCTTCACCTGCATATAAGCCTACAAAGTCGGATAAGAAGGCTTTCATCTTCTTATCTATGCCGTATTCACCTTTTTCTAAAAGCCCCTTCATAAGCTCTTTGATTTTTCCACTGTCCTTATCGGCTGCAAGATAAAGCAGTCTTTCCAGGTTTGAAGATATAAGTATGTCCATCGAAGGAGAGGAAGTAAGTATAAATTCTCTGTTTTTATCATATATTCCATTGTTAAAAAAGTCATACAGCACCTTGTTATCATTGGAGGCACACAGGAGTTTGTTAACCGGAAGTCCCATAAGCTTTGCTATATAGGCGGCAAGTATATTGCCGAAGTTTCCCGTAGGCACACAGATGTTAATAAGCTCACCTTCCTTTATCTCTTTCTCCCTTACAAGCTTAAGATATGAATACACATAATAAACTATCTGCGGTACAAGCCTTCCTATGTTAATGGAATTGGCACTGGAAAGTTGAATGTTATTTGCTGATAGATAATCTATGAATTCTTTATCATTGAATATTTCCTTTACTCCGCTCTGCGCCGCATCAAAGTTTCCATGCACTGATACTACATGCGTATTAACTCCCTTTTGAGTAAGCATTTGCAGCTCCTGTATCTTACTTACTCCGCCCTTAGGATAGAATACTATGATTTCAGTACCTTTAACATCTGCAAAACCTGCCATGGCAGCCTTGCCCGTATCGCCGCTTGTAGCAGTGAGTATTACTATTTTTTTATCTATTTTGTGCTTTTTCATAGCTGTAGTAAGGAGGTAGGGAAGTATAGAAAGTGCCATATCCTTAAATGCAATGGTACTTCCGTGAAAAAGCTCAAGAAAGTAAGCATCCTTTGTCTTTTTAAGTTCACATATATTCTTTGTATCAAACTTATCATCATAGGCATTGTCTATGCAATATTTAAGCTCTTCTTTACTGTAATCATCTAAAAAAAGCTTCATAACCTCATAGGCTACATCCCGGTAAGAACTTTCTTTTAAGCTGTATAGATCAAAGTCAAACTCGGGTATTCTCTCAGGCATAAATAATCCTCCGTCTTCTGCCAGTCCTTTCAGTATAGCTTCGGAAGCCCTGAGCTTTTCTTTTCCTCCCCTTGTGCTGCTGTATAACATATATTCCATAAATATTTCTTATCCCCTTTCATCCTGCTTATTTTTTCTTCCATAAGGAAAATATATTTTTACGCCTCAAATCAGTATTATAAATGCTTAAAAGTACTAAAATCAATGAGATAAATAATTGTATCGCCAAAGTCATACGTATATTATGTATACTGAATACATTCTCCGGATCAAGCAAGTATACACCTAAATTATTAAACATATAATTATATCGACTGATATTATAAAGATTTAGCAAAAGCAGACTTATGGGGCTTAGCAAAAACGTATTTTCAAAATTATATACACTTATTAACACCAAAGCTATCAATACCACATATACCACCTCTATGGCTATATTGCTTTTTTTACATATTGATGAAATAAATATGCCTATGGAAGCCACATATAACATGCTGACCGCATAAGAGGCTGTCAGTGTGATAAGCTTATCAATACTTACGGTCATATATATAAGACTTATAAGCTTTATAGGCAGTGTGGTTATTATAAACAGGCACACCGTATGTATTGCATAAAAAAGCTTGCCTAAAACCAAGTCTTTCGGCTTTAATTTTGTTGCCATCAAAAGATAAAGACTTTGACTCTCTCTTTCAACACTTATTCCAAGTGCGGTAAACCCCGGAAGTATTAAAAGTATAAAGGTAAAATCAATGCACAAAAGTATCATAAAAAGAGTAAGAAAGCCGTTATAGTTTATATTTGCATTTAAAGTCGCATCTGATACATACCTGTCTATATTACTTAAGGCAAACATAAGTATACTCAGATTAAAAATACCTACTGCCAATGCTATTCTTATGTTTTTATTACTAAGTTTCAAATCTCTTTTATATATAGGGTTAGTAATCATTTTCTATAATAATCCTCTCCTTATTGCTTGCAGTAATATCCATAAAAAATGTTTCAAGTTTCGCCTCTTCCCTCATAAACTCACTTACCGGTATATCTTCGATAACTAATTTCTTAAGCAAAGCCGCCTCATCCCTCTTAGTTCCTGTAAATTTAATAAAGAAAATACCCCCTCTTGCACTTACATGTCTTACATTTACATCTTCCCTGAAAATCTTAAACGCCTTATCTTCATTTCCCATAATTCTTATCTTTATAGGATTGGTATTATTAAATTTGTTAAGTATGTCACTTAAACTGCTTTCTATTACCATGTGACCATGATCTATAACACCTATATCACTGCAAAGTTCGGACAATTCCGAGAGCATATGAGAACTTATAAGTATGGTTCTATCCTCGGAATTGAGCTGCCTTATAAGCTCCTTAAAACTGTAGTTCGTCTTCGGATCAAGTCCGGAAGTAGGCTCATCCATAATTATAAATTCCGGATCGTTAATAAGTGCTCTGGCAAGAGAAAGTCTTTGCTGCATACCTCTTGAAAGACTGCCTACTAAAGATTGCATCTTATCGTCCAAAGAGAGCATTTTTAAAAGCTTTGTATATCTTTGTCTTGCCCTTAAGCCCTCAAATCCGTAGCAGGAGGCAAAAAACTCCATATACTCTTCTATGGTTATATTATAATGATAGGCAAAACTGTCCGGTATAAAGGCAATTTTTTCTTTTATGCGGGAGTATTGCTTTTTTATGTCCATATTGTCAATTTGTATATCTCCGCTGTCAAAGCTGAGCACTCCCGAGACTATCCGCATAAGTGTTGTCTTACCCGCACCGTTTTGCCCGACAAGACCGTAGATACTGCCCCTTTCTATATTCATATCAAGGGCATCCAGTGCTTTTAATTTATTATATTTTTTATTCAATCCTTTTATTTTAAGCACTATCTCAACCTCCCCGATACACTTAACATGGGCAAAACTATCATAACACTGCTGATATCGACATATCTTATCGTTATTGTATTGGAAGGGGATAAGTAAGGAGTCAATTCTTCCCTGCTATAGGTAAGTATATCATTGCTTTTCAAATCATACCTGTTGGTATGATAATTAAAAAATGACATCTCTCCTTTAAATATCTCATACTCATCAGGGTTGGCAAGCTCTATTACTTCATCCGATATTTTTTCAAAATGCAATTCATCTATATCCATACCCGTCCCAAGCTGATATTCCAGTATCACCGGTCCAAGACCGTACATAGTATTATTTCTGCTGTCATACCCGCCGCCTATTACAGTAGGACTTTTAGCAAGAACCGACTGATATGTACTGCCGTTTAAGCTGTTACTCAACTCCACATCAAAAGAAAGCAGGTTTCTGCCGGAATTTTCTATATTCGTATCCTTTACCATATGCTCCATATTGTTATTGTCAACGAAACCTATGATCCTCGCATCGGAATTATAACCCGAATGATACAAATACATATATAACATTATAAGATTTTTTTGTTCCAATTTTTCAATATACATATTTCCCGAACCCTCATTGTAATTCTTAAGTCCGGTAATTATATTTGCCACACTGCTGTTATAAATTATAGGTACGGTATACACCTTTGTTTTACTGATATCTTTAGGCACTTTGGGCTCAAGATCTCCCAGTAATATCAGTTTACCGAACATAATAATTGCCGCATTTTTTATAGTACAGGGGCATTTATTGGTTACAGTTCCGAAAATCTCATCATTGTACAGGCTGATTGAAGTTTCTATACCGTATTTTTTTGTATTTTCATTTAACCTGTTCAATCTGAAAATATTGTCCGTCAAGGGGCTGTTTGAATTTATTTTAATAGTATTTTCATCTTCTTTATAGCTTATAGTTACATCCGCACTTTCCGGATTGGAAACATTACCCTCATAAAAAGAAACCGGTACTATATTATAATTGCCTGTAATATTTATACCATAAGGCTTGTCATCCGTACTTCTTAAGTTAATATATACTTCCTCGGATATGGCATTTTCACTTATATCGGTTATGGCTGCATAATTATAGAACTCACCATGGAACCTGTATTTATCATACAGCATATACACAAATACGGAAAA
This sequence comes from uncultured Johnsonella sp., assembly GCA_905373785.1. Taxonomy (GTDB): domain Bacteria; phylum Bacillota; class Clostridia; order Lachnospirales; family Lachnospiraceae; genus Johnsonella. Next base: position 12,426 of record CAJPUK010000014.1, read on the forward strand.
TAATAGTGAAAATAAAATCACAATATTTCTGTAATGCAACTCCATATGTAAATGTCTTAGCATAATATAGAGTACCGGACCTATAAAAAATATATAGGCAAACATAATCAGTATAATCATCAAAATTGACGGCAGTTTTCCTACCAGGCTCAAATCTTTAACCAATTGCAATACATAAAACAAGTCGCTGCCTAAAAAGTTGGCTCCCATATTTTCTATATTCTTTGCACTTGCCGTCCAAATCTTTGATAATATCTTCGCCGCATAATCACTGTGCCTGTTAGCGTATTCTTCAACCTCAACAAAGTCATAGGCGGATACCACTACAAATCCGTGCACCTTGTCCGTACTGATAAGTAAAGGTATATCTCCGTTTACAAGTATATTGCCGCTATGAAGTTGAAGATCCACACAATTAAGACTGACTATATTGTTGCCGGGATCTTCTATACCTAAACTATACTCCATATCCACTTCATAGGTCCGGGCTTCTTCATACATATCGTCAAGCAACTCCGGGGCGTATCTTCCTAAAATATCATCCGCTCTTTTTCCGGTTCCCAGAAGCATTATACCGCCTTCTCTAACCCACTCCATAAGAGCCCTTGACTGCTTGTCGGACAGATCCTGCACACGATAATTGCTTATAAGCACTATATCAAACTGTGAAAGACCTGCCATATCTTCCGGAAAGGTTTGAGTACTTAAATTTATTACCTTTGAAATATTAATACCCTTATTTACCGATACATTATCAAAATAGCTTAAACTATCCGGAGTATCACTTAGTACTCCTATAAAGATTTTTGATATTTCAGTATTATAATCAAGGGCTATCTCTTTTTTTGCAATCAAGGAATTTTCCTCATCACATACTTCAACCGATAGTGAAGAGGCATTCCTGTCTATCGGAATATAATAGCTTCTTTTAAAGTCCAGAGAATCATCTTTTTTAATTTTAGCTATATATTCATAACGGTAATTTTCCCCTGAAAGTGTGTCAGTCTTTATTAATACTTTACCGTTAAAATCTTTTTCTTTAGCATATTCTATGTTAATCGGCACATATCTTCCGGGTCTTACGGTACCGTCATATGCAAAGCTTATATTTATACCGAACTCTTTTTTCGTAGAATCTTCAAGCACTGTACTGCTTGCAAATGCCGGATTTGAGTATTTATATGAAAGGCATATTATACATAAGCAAAATAATATTGACAAATATAACTTTTTATACATAACCGAAATTTTCCTTATTCATATCCAGATTAACTCTTAAGCCCACTATAAAATGCGTACCCTCCAAATCGCTTTTCACCTCTATGGTTCCGCCGTGAAGTTCCACTATATTCTTTGCTATGGCAAGACCGAGTCCTGTACCCCCGGTTTTAGAAGATCTCGACTGCTCCAAACGATAAAACTTCTCAAAGATAAATCCTATCTCATCCTCGGGTATAACTTTACCGTAGTTAATTACAGATACCTTTACTACGGAAGCAAAGGCGGCTATTTTAACATTGATCTCCTTGCCGTCAGCTCCGTACTTTATAGCATTTCCTATCAGGTTTTCAAAAAGCCTTGCCAAAAGATTGGGGTCGGCTGTAATTATAACTGTATTTACATTAGATTTTAAGGAATAAGCCAAATTATTATTGGAAAAACTCGGATAAAACTCATCCATTAGCTGCGTTAAAAGTTTGACCAGGTCAACCTTCGAAAGGTTCAGGGCTATTTTCCCGTAATTAAGCTTTGTAAATCCGAATAAATCTTCAATAAGCTTTTGTAACTTCTTGGCTTTAGTGTATGCCACCTCGGTATAATTTACTCTGGTCTCCTCTGTCAGATTCTTGCTTTTTGATATAAGCTCCAGATAACCTATTATAGATGTAAGCGGAGTTCTAAGATCATGTGCTATATTGGTTATAAGCTCATTTTTAGTACGTTCCGACTCCCTCTCCCTTTCCATAAGAGCGTTGAGTTCCTTTATCATATAATTTAAGTTGCTTGCCATATCTGAAAACTCGTTATCATCCTCCACCTGCACATAAGTATTCAAATTACCCTCGGCAATCTCTCTCATGGCATCGGATAATTTTTGTATATAAGAAAAAGAACGCCTTTGCAATAAGTAAAATATAGCTGTAAATAAAAAGATACCGATAAGCACAAATACCAATACAACAACAGTCTCAAAATGGACCGCTGAAAACACTAATTCATTTTGAGACTGTTTCATATTTGAGTATAATGACATACTTACTATAACATTTACAAAAAATACTTCAAAGAGCATTGTGATTACTAAGCTATATATAATATTGGCAAGCACTCTTGTATGAAATTTTTTCTGTCTGTTACTTTTCAACTTTGTATCCCACTCCCCACACAGTAGTTATTATCTTATCAACTCTTTCATCATCCTTCATCTTGCCTCTAAGTCTTCTGATATGCACCATAACAGTGTTATTGGCTTCATATACCTTCTCATTCCAAACCTTTTCGAAGATTTCATCCGTTGAGAATACCTTACCGGCATTACTTGCTAAAAGATAAAGTATATCGAACTCTATAGGAGTAAGTTTAACTTCTTCATCATATATGATTACTTTATGATTGTCTTTATTTATTGTAAGCCCTTTTATACTTATCTCATTTTTATTATTTTCCATATTATTAGGGTTGAACTGTGTGTATCTTCTAAGCTGTGATTTTACTCTTGCAGTAAGTTCCAAAGGATTGAAAGGCTTAGTTACATAATCGTCCGCACCGGTACCAAGCCCCAGTATCTTGTCAAGATCTGAACTTTTAGCACTTAACATGATTATAGGAATATTCTTGGTTTCTCTGATTTTCTTGCACATTTCCAAGCCGCTTATTCCCGGCATCATTATATCAAGAAGTGCCAAATGTATCTCTTCTTCCTCTAAAATCTTAAGCCCTTCTTCGGCATTTTCAGCTTTAAATACTTTATATCCGTCACTAACCAGGTGAATTTCAACCAATTCGGCTATCTCTTTCTCATCATCTACTACCAATATATTAATTTGCGACATACAAAACTCCTCTCACATCTTATTATAAATTCTATACTAACACATACTTTAAAAATTTGCCTTAATTTAGTTTAAAAATTTATATAAGTTTATATAATAATGTGCTAAGACATAGTATTTGTACTGCATCATTCAAAAAATAAGTATATCTGTTTCCTTACACCGCCACTGCAATAAAAAGAGGCTTGACCCTCATTAAGGTACAAGCCTCTTTTATTATTATTCAGAGTTTGCAAAATATCTTAACTAACCTACTGTCTAATTTTATATTCGCTGTATTCCAAGCAATACAATCAGTCAGCTTTATAAAGTTTTACTGAGCACTCGCAAAGCCTTCTTTTTTGATAAGTTCCAAAGCTTTATCAAACTTTGCAGCGTTTACCAGTACTACAGGACCTGTACAGCCCATGCCTCCCTCTGCATAAATACCTGCCTTCCAAAGCATCTGCACAGCATCATCTATATCCATGACATCCACTCCCGAGATCTGCTCTGTAACAGCCTCTTTGCTTGGAGCTTCTACCTTGGCTTCTGCTGTCTTTGTTTCTTTTTTAGCTGTGTATTTATCTATAACCGACTGCCAATTAAGTTTAGCTAAACTTTGATACTCGGTTTCAGCATATTTTTCAATATCTCCGTTTGAAATATCAAAAGCATACTTTAAGGCATTTGCAATTACAGGTGCTCCTGAAGCCCTTGATATAATAAGTATATTACGCTTAAATCCTTCTCCTACTCCGGGACCGTAGCCGTAACCGCTTACCTCATACTCTCCGCCGGAAGTAAAGGATGAGAACATCTTCATAAGCACATTGCCTGTAAGTGAGTCCGTAACCATAACATCCGGGGTTCCGAGCAGTAAATCATTTCCACGCATAACTACACCGCCGTCTGCTCGTTTAGACTCTGAAAAGTTAATATTATATCCTAAAGCGGCAATCTCTTTCAGGATCTTTTCCGCTGTTCTCGCACCGTCAAGGTTGAGTATACCGAGACTCGGATTTTCAATTCCCAGAGATTTTGCCGTAATAATACCTGCCACAGCGTTTTTTACCATAGCTTCCACTCTGTTACTTGATGAAGTTCCCGTAGTCGTTGCCAGTATAAGCTCTTTTCCCTTAGCAGGTGTTGATACTCTTCCTACTGTAGAAACTCCTATAGGAAAGTTATAATGCATGGTAACACAGGCTGATATCTCCTTAGAATCAAGCTTTTCTTCCATTACCTTATACATTTCTTCTTCGGAGTTCACCTCATAGGTTAAAAGTCCGGTATCGTTCTTTTTTCCTATCAATGCTATATCAAGTTTAGGATACAGCTTTTTTGCAAGTAAAGCACCCTCAAGCAAATTGCCCTCTCCATGCTCACTTCCAAGTGTAGTCAAAGCCACTCTTTTTGCAGGTGCAAATGAACCGCTTTCTATCGCATTGGCAATATCTTCAAATACCTTTGCTATCTGTTTGTTCATAAAAGCACCTCCTACTGTCCGAAGTTTTCAGCAAGTTTTCTCATGGCTTCAGCTATCATCATCTTAATTTGCTGCTCATCTACCTTGCCCGCTTCTTTTTCAATGCCCTTGTTAGCTTCTATCATACAGGAGACTCCGTCAAAAAGATTGGTCATTCTTCCAAGGAAGAGTGAACCCTTTCCTACTATCATAACCCTGTTATAGTCTTTTGCTTTAAGCTTTTCTATGGCATAGCCGATGAAAGGAGCGCCTGACGGTATATGTCCCTGTGTAGGTGCAAAACCGAAGGTACCGTATGTAGTTGCAAATGAAGCAAGCTGAGCTTTTTCAAGCTCTCCTTTTTTAACTGCAAGTGCCGCTATCATCTTATAGTTAGCTTCCGGAACATCTCCCGCACCTGCAAGTTTAGTTATGTCAGGATTTTGCATTTCTACGGAATACTTGTCTACATCCGTAATCTTTAAATTTCCTTTTTCAAGAGGATGAGCAATAAGTGCCGTCATAACCGCCTGAGGTGAAGAACCTGTACCTACTGTATGTCTTCCTATCAAATCCGTGTTAACATACGGTGATACACCGTCATCTTCAGATACAAGTATTGCAAAGCCTCCCAGCACATCTTCAAGTACAGGAGCACCTTTCTTGATATGATCCTTTGCATTCATACCAAGCTTGGCAGTTGCACCGCCTGCCACTATGGCAACATTCTTATATACACCTGACTTTACCAAAGAAGCTGCCGATATAAGTGCATGTGTAGGTGCAGCGCAGAATCCTCTAAGGTCTGAACCTGTAGCACCTGTAAATCCGCAGCACTCCGCTATAGACTTGGCAAAGTTTCCTCCGCCTCTTTGGTTCATATCTCCGCAGGCTTCCTCAGAACACTCTATAACATACTCTATTGAAGCAGGATCTATGCCTGTTACCTTTACCAGGTGTCTTGCTGCCAACACTCCTGACGCTTTAACAACCAGATTCTCAAACATTACATGTGCGGTAAGGTTAGGGTCTACATCATGTGCTCTTTTAACACAACCTACCAACTTACCCTCATGTTCTATAGGTTCCGAATGTTCTTCAGAAACCAACTTTTCTATAACCTCACTGTCTTCGCCTTCTTTCAAAGCGTTAACATCCGCTTCGGTAAATATAGGATCTGCTGCAATTGCTTCTTTTGCCTTAGCTGTAAACTCTTTATTAAGCTGAACCAGGTCAAAAGTATCCACTGCCTTCATCATAGCTATAAACTCAAGCTGAGGCTGGATCTCTCCGAACTTTCCGTATCTTGAAGCACCTTCAACCTTTTTATCATACCAAGGTTGAGCATAGGCTGCCAACTCATCAGGAAATAAATTGCCTATGTATGCTTGATTTGGCGGATATGAAACAACGTCTTCATAGCTTCTGAAATGCTTTTTAACCTCTTTTAAGAACTCTGAATCCGGATTGGTTTTAAGCTCTGTTTGTGTGGTTGTTCCATTGTTGTAAATCATGTCGGGGGTATGTACAAGTATATAACTTGCCCCCTTTAGTACTGCCTTTGGCATAAAACACCTCCTGCACTGCTTTTAATTAGTCTTCAAACACTGTTTGTTCCTGAACTTCTGTTTCCAGTGCCTTAAGTGCCTTCTCCACTAATTTCTTTCTCAGGTTAAACTCCTCTTTTGCATCAAGCTCAGGGTTACCCAGAGGGTGTGGGATAGCAATAGTTGGCACTATCCTGTTAGCTCCGACTGTTAAAGAGATCGGCACTACTGTACACATATGTACTACAGGTATTCCCGCTCTTTCGATCTCCTTTACCATCGTTGCACCGCAACGTGTACAGGTACCTCAAGTAGAAGTCAGGATAACCGCGTCAACCTGATTGTCTAAAAGATCTTTTGCTATCTCGGCTGCAAATTTCTTTGCATTCATAACTGAAGTACCGTTACCTACAGTCGAATAGAAAAAGTCATGAAGTTTTCCTATCTTACCCTCTTTTTCAAGTGCTCTTAAAGCATCAACAGGAACTACTCTGTCTGGGTCCTGATTAGCATATACAGGGTCATAACCTCCGTGAGCGGTTTCATGATCCTTATCGGTAAGATTATCAAAGCCTGAGATGTTGTATTTTCCATATCTTTGTGCAGAAGATGACTCTATTCTGTCAGGGTTACCCTTAGGTACTATACCGCCTGAAGTAACGATGGCTATCTTTGCCTTGCTTATATCCTTAACAGCAGGGTTAGGAGCCACTCTGTCAAAGTTAGGCATAGGATATTCTGTTGTAAACGCTTCGCCTTTAAGCTTAGCCACAAGCATATCCACAGCTCTCTTTGAACCTCTTTCCTTCGCAAACATATTTACACGGATACCTCTTGCGATATATCCCTCGTCTGCCGGCAGTCCTATCTCTTCCTTTGCTATCAGTTTTTTTGCAAACTTAGCTATAGCCGGGATTGCCTTTCTCATACCTGCTGCAGAATTTGAGGTTCTTACTATGTAAATGTTTTTCTTAAATACATCTACTCCCGGGTTTTCATCATACATAGCTGTAATAGCCGTAATACCCTTTTCAACAAGTAAGTTACATACGGTTCCGCAAGCCATACCGTATCTTCCGGCATTGAATGCAGGTCCTGCAATTACCATATCAGGCTTTTCCGCCTGAATAAGAGAAAGGACTTTTTCACTTGCCGCCTCAAGATTCTCATTAAAATAAGAGTCTCCGCACACAATAGTAGCTACAATTTCAGCCTCTTCTCCCAGACTATTTTGCAACTGCACACTTATAGGCGGAAGCTTATCAAGTTTTATCGGTTCTTGACCGGCGAATTCTTCTCCACCTATTCCGGCATAGAACTGGTTTATATAGTGAACCAATCTTGTTTTTGCCATTTTATCGCCTCCTAAAATTAATAAAATTAAACACTTTCGTTTCTTATATTATTCATCTCTTCGATAATGCTGTCTACATCCAAAACCATTTCCATCATACCTATCTGCTCTTCGTATACTTCCGGATCTACTTCATTCTTAAACTCCGGTTCTACTGCATGGTATACTGCAAGTCCCAGTGCCACACCTGCAAGCGGTCCTGCGAAAGTAGGATCACCTAAGGTTACTGTTTCTGCTGCCAATCCGGCAGCTTCGGCTTCTGCTGCACCTATAATAACCATAACATTCTCTTTGCCGTACTTATCAGCGGCATCCTTAACACGTTTCTGGTTCTCAAGGTCCATAGCGCCTGCAGCGGTTCAGACAAAACATTCTGTTGAGGCGTAGATTATCTCTGCCGGTGTTCCCTTAAGGCACTCTTCTATTGCCTGACCCGGGATTCCGTCTCTATCGCCTATTATTATTACTTTCTTTCCTTCTAATAGACTCATAATATTCTCCTTAATTACATTGCTTTATTACTTTTAATTTTTTAACTTAAACTTAGAAAGTCCTTGCTGTAAGATAAGCAAATCCGACTTCTGAGGTAGCACCTGTGATAGCCTGTACCTCTACCTGTATACTTCCGTCTTCCCTGAGAGAACCTGCAAATCCTCCCGCAATCTTATCTACAAACTCTGTATGACCTATAACCTTATCCATCTTAGGCAAGTCTACGATCATGTTGGCATTACCGGCGGTTACACAGGCATCTGCAGCCACATCCGCATCTGCAAGAGATTGAGAAGCTCCGTCTCTTCCTGCATACTCATCTGTTAATATTACTGTCTTGATACCCTTTGCAGTAATCTTCTTACAATTCATAATAAGGTCGGTGTCCGGATTACCGAAGCCTTCTTCTGATATAATTACCGCATCAAGTCCAAGATACTCTGCAAGCTTTGCAGTCCAGTTAGATGATCTTTCCTTATCTGCCAAGTAGACGTTTTCATTGGTTATAATTACTCCAAGGAAATTATATTCTTTTCCGTGTAACTTATACAGATCATGTATTACCGGATTGTTCATGTGAACATAGCTTGGATTCTTATCACAAGCAGACACGCAGTTTCCTGAAACTATAGCTCCGTCCATAACTTCTGTAGGATAGATGATGGTAGGTACTATTTTCTTCGCATCAACTCCGTATACATAGGTGTCATGAAGCAGTCCCTGGGTTTGAAGCATATATACATATGCAATCTTAGGCAGATCGGGATACTCCGCTATCTGCTCACGCAAAGGCTTGGTCTCATAGGTATGCACTTCATCAGGAGTGATATCCCTTGCAGCTTCTCCAAGATACTTTGCTGTCTTAAAACCTACATATCTTATAGCTTCCTCGTGTGCATGTTGTAAAAGTCCGTCTACAACCTCCGCCTTTACTACCAAGTTGCAGGTCTTTGAAAACGGTGTGTACTCTGCTCCCGGACCCGACATATCTACAATACCCTCTTGGAAGCCTACTATCTTACCTGTAGTAACAACTGCCGCTCCCTTTAGGACATGTGTCTTTCCTTGACCGACTACATCAACCTTGCTTAAAACTCCCGGGAATATTCCTCCCGCTCCCTCCACTTTTACACGTGGCTCAATAACATCCTTTACCGGTGTTATTCTTGTGCTGTCTCCCGGCTTAGCTATAAAGAATTCAACACTTGCAATATGTTCATCTTCTTTCAAAAGCTCAGCCAGTTCTTCCTTATTGACATACAATACACCCTTGTCCACCTTGGTTTTGTCGGCGAACTGTATATCATTTATGAAGATATTGCCTACTTCTAAACGCATTCTGATACCTCCTTTTATACTTAGGTCAAGGCAGAAGACAGAAGAGTAAATATTTACTCCGTATCTTACTGCCTCACCTTATTGGCTATCGCAGCATTTGCAAAACAAATCGACTAAACTGTTTAACACGTCAGTAACAGTTCAGGCAAGGCATTTGCCGGATAGATATATATACATAATATGACGAGTGAAAGCTTGCTTTCAAACGAAATATTATGTATATATATCTACTTACCTGAACTGTAATGATCTTAAACGTATTTTTTAATCATCGCTTCAATATTAGCTACTGTAGCGTCATCCTTTGTAAGTTCGTCAATCTTGCTTCCGTCTTTGTAAATTGCTATTGTAGGAAGACCTAAAACTTTCTCCTTTATGGCAAGTCTTCTTGCCTTAGCTGAATCAAGCTTTCCGAATTTCATCTTGCCTGCAAACTCCTCAGACATTCTTTGAACATCAGGCATTAAGGCTTTACAAGGCTCACAGCCCTCGCTCCAGAAGTCTACAAGTACATAACCTTCAGCCTTCAGTACTTCTTCCTCAAAGTTATCCTTATCAAAAATAATCATTTTGCTACCTCCTTAACATCTTTTTATATATTTAGTTCGAAATACACTGAGCTTTAGCAGCAATATATTCGATTTACTAAGCTATTCTATATCAAAGCATTTTTTATAAGATCAAGGTCTATTACCCTAAAATCTTCCAGTATACTTTCTGTCCAAAACGGAGTTTTTAAATCTTTTTGAAGTTTTTTATATACTTCTATAGCATTGGAGATAAGCTCCAAAGACAGGAGATCTAATTTCTTTTCCTTTTTTATTGCTATTGATTTGTATGGAGTTTCATTCGGCTTTATACTTCCCGATAAAGGATGTGTCAGTAAATGATAGTTCAACTGTACCTTATCTCTTACCGTATAAAGCACATCTTTATAATCTCCATCTATGTACAGAACTTCTATTCTTTCTTTTTCGAAGAAATCTCTTACTTTTTGATTATTAGTTATAATTATTGTATTTTTGTCCATTTATTAAATTTCTCTCAAAGTCTTAAAAAGTTACAAATTTTATAAAAAAATAAGGGAACCTCGTTGCCGAGATTCCCTGTCATCCAGAGTGTTGTCAAAGTAAGGTATGCTTACCTGAGAATTTCATCCATGATTGGCATTCAAGGACTTGTCCCTTCGGTGGCTTTACATGCACTCTCCCCTACTTGTCATACAACTTAATCATTTAAGTTTATACTTGTATAATATTATAAAAGTTACAAAAAGTCAATATGTTGTTTGTTAAAAAAATATTAAATTACATTTTTAATTCAATCAATCCCTCTCAACCTTTATATTACTTCCTTCCCTTGTCTTTTCAATCAGTATTTTTTGAGGTATATTGTCCTTTAACTCCTCTCTGTGGCTTATTATACCTACAAGTTTATTGCTACCTGAAAGACTTAACAGTATGTCCATGGCATTTTCTATGGACTTTTTGTCCAAAGTGCCAAAGCCCTCGTCAATAAATAAAGCATCCATTTGAACTCCTCCAAGATTGGAAGAAACCGTATCCGAAAGCCCAAGCGCCAGGCTGAGTGATGCCTTAAAACTCTCTCCGCCCGACAAATTTCCCACCGGTCTTCTATGCCCCGTATAATTATCCAAGGCTTCCAAGTCCAAAAAGGTATTACTTTTTTTACCGAGTGAGTCTTTCGTTCTGTATAGTTCATACTGTCCCTCACTCATAGGAAGAAGTCTTCTGTTGGCAGCCCTTATAATAGCATCAAATCCTGCTGCCTGAACATACTGCTCCAAGGTTATCTTACCGTTTCCGGTCTGCCCCTTAACCAGATTATAAAGTCTTTTGCATATATTATACTCTTTGCTGAATTTTTCCAATTCTATGCTTTGTTCTTTTATATTCTTATACTTTTCCTTATTGGAGTCTATCTTAAAACTGATAGCACTTACCGTACTTCTCATAAGAGTTGCTTCATTATTTTTAATTTCAACACCCTCTTCCAGTTCTTTAATATCAACTTTTCTTTTACCCTTGGCATCCTCTCTTGCCTGTATAAGTTTACTTTCATTGACACTTACACGCTCATTAAACTTGGCAATCAAGTCTTCTTTACCTGAGATGTCCTCTTCGGATAGGGTAAATTCCCTTATCTCTTCTAATGATTCAAAAGCATATTGATTTAATAACACTTGTAGTTTTTTTGACAATTCTTCTTCATCCGCACATTGTTTTTCCAAAGTTTCTTCCATAGTGCTTATTTTAGCCTTTATTGCAGCAACTTCCCTTGCGGCCGCATTCTTCTTTTCTTCCCACTTTTCAATTTCATCTATAATGTTTTTTGCCTCATTATAGGCTTTATCCCTCGCTTTTTCGGCACTCTCCCAATTATCAAAACTTAGCTTTTGCAAGCTTTCCAAAGTTCCGGTATTCTTTGATAGGATATAATCATTATCTTGTATATCTTTTAACAATAACTCCTTTTCCCTTAAGATCTCCTTCTTTTCAACCTCTCTTGCCTGTTCGAGACCTTCCTCCGCTTTTTTTAGTTCTGTACACTGCTTTTTTAAAAGTGCTGCAAGCTTCTCATTATCATCGTTCTTACACTTAAG
>CAJPUK010000015.1 GCA_905373785.1 uncultured Johnsonella sp.
TATTTCACTCATTCCCGGCTCCTCCTTTCTACTGATTGTTCTTCCAGTTATCCAACAACTGATAAATAATGTTCTCTATTTCTTTCCTGCTATATGTTACAGGGAAATAACTGTTGATACGCTCTGCTTTTATAACAACCTTTCGTTCCACAGTTTTCTCTTTTTCAAGCACCATACGAACCATCGGAAATGTAAGCTCCCCTTTTTTATCGCTTTCCTTAAGCATGGCACTCTGCAAAGTTGTAATAATAATATTTGTTTCCTGTATTACAGCCAAAACCCATTGCTGTGCATCCTCTGATAAAAATGATAAATCAACTGCCTGCATTATACCTATTTTCTTTGTATCCACCATATCAAGCAACTCATCTAACAAGCGTGAAATCCATATGTATCTCTGAACAGTCTTTGCACTCTCTCCTGCCGCTTCTCCGAGTTCTCCAAGTGTAAGTCCACCTGCTTTACTTCCCTGATGTTTCATTGCATCATATTTCATTCTGTACGCTTTTGATTTCTCACTTGGCAGAATATCTTCTCTCTGAATATTAGAATCTACCATGATAATTGTAGCTTCATCATCTGTATAATCACGAATAAACATAGGCATTGTAGAGAGTCCAACCATTTCACATGCATATTTTCTACGATGTCCGGCGATAATTTCGTAACCGCCACCTTTCATCAGTCTTGCAATACCCGGTATCAATACCCCATACTCTCTAATACTTTCAATCATTTCTTGCATCTTTTCATCATCCAATACCTTAAACGGATGTTCTTTGAATCCATGAAGTTCTGTTAATGCAATTTCCTGTACTTGCTCTATTCCTGACTGTGGCTGCTCAATCCCGAATAAATCATCAAAGCTGTTAAGCTTTACCTTTGTGGCACTTCCTGTCTTATTCATTGCAAAGCACCTCCTTTGTCAATGACTGATATGCACTTGCAACTTTCCCATTCGGATCGTGCTTGTATATGCTCACACCCTCCGCAGAAATTTCCGCTGCCCTTACCGACATTGGAATACTGTTTTCAAATATATGAACTTTGCTCCCGTAATTTTCAATAAGCAGATTACTGATATCTTTTGCATAATTGGTACGGTTATCAACCATTGTTAGCAAAATCCCCTCAATCTCAAGTTTCTGATTAATCTGACGCTTTACTTTCCCTATGGTTTTAATAAGTTGTTCCAAGCCTTTTATCGGTAAATATGCCGCCTGTACAGGAATTAAAATACTATCTGCACAAGTAAAAACATTTATTGTAATCATTCCAAGGGATGGCATACAGTCAATCAAAATATAATCATAATTGTCTCTCTGCAAATCTATATAGGTTCTCAGTACTGTTTCTCTGCTCATCACATTAATAAGTGAAGTTTCCAAACCTGAAAGTTCTATATTTCCGGGTATAAAATCAACTCCTTCATCATGGCTTAAAATTCCATAATCTGATCTTATTTCCTCATCATTAATAATATTTCCCATTATAGTTGCAAGTGTAATTTCCAATCTATCCGGCTCCCTAATCCCAAGACTTGCTGTAAGGCTTCCTTGTGCATCTGCATCTATCAACAGAACCTTCTTTCCTTGCCTTGCCAGCCCAATTCCCAAGTTACTTGTTGTTGTAGTTTTTCCAACTCCACCTTTTTGATTTGCAATAGCTATAACTCTACACATGATATAATTCTCCTATTGTTCTACTGTTTTAGTTGTCTTTTTTCAAATTTACTTTCTGCACTTGTGCATAAGCCCTGTAATATTTTCTTGTTCCTTTATTGCTGTAAAGTTCTGATATCTCCAGAACTTCTATTTTATTATTACTGCTTAATATTTTTTGAAACCATGCAATATCATTCTTCGTTCCCATAAACCTGATTTTTAACATTAATTTACTCCTCTAAATAAAGCTTACATCTCACATTCATAAGTAGTATAATCCGGATAGCGAATCTGTATCGCCTGCCAAAAGAATGGTGCATATATACAACAAAAAAGATCTTCTACTGTGTACTTCATACATTCATCCATCTGTTCTTCAGGTTCTTTATAATCATCTACACTCGGTGTACCGTTACAATAAAGATTAAATGCCATTCGCACCGCTTTCATGCTGCTGCCTGTTTGCCATCCCTCATGTAAACACTCTGTTTTTATATCCCCTGTCTTAAAATCATAAATACTATTAATGTTTCTTCTTGTATCAGAGCTAATGCCAAGACAATAGCAAAGTGCTTTGTGGTATACATCCTGCTCTCTTACCTCTTTTAATTTTTCATAGTAGAATTTTTCATGTGCTTCATTGATAAATATAATTTCCCATTTATCTGTGTTTTTTGCCCTTAACGCTGTACTGTTCATATTGAACCTCCTTATAGATATGAAAAAGGGAACAAACACTTATAAAAAGTGCTTATTCCCAAACATTAAACAAGGGAAAGCAATAAATGCTTTCCCTAGCAGAACTTTATATATAGACTTTTACTTCAATATCTTTAAATCTGTTTGCCTTTGTGTACTCAGGATGTTCAGCCATAAATGCCTGCACATCCGCTCGCCTCACCGTTAAGCTGCAAAAATAAATATATTGCTTCCTAATTCCTCTTTTCCGCAATCGCTGCCTGTGCTGCTGCAAGTCTTGCAATCGGAACTCTAAACGGTGAACATGATACATAATCAAGTCCGATCTTATGGCAGAAGGCTACTGATGAAGGATCTCCACCATGCTCTCCGCATATACCTACATGAAGTTCAGGTCTTGCCTTCTTACCGAGTGTGTAAGCCATTTCCATAAGCTTTCCTACACCTTCCTGATCTATCTTAACGAAAGGATCGTTCTCGAATATCTTGGTGTCATAGTACGCATCAAGGAACTTACCTGCGTCATCTCTTGAGAAACCGAATGTAAGCTGTGTAAGGTCATTGGTACCGAAGCAGAAGAATTCAGCTTCCTTAGCTATCTCATCAGCTGTAAGGCAAGCTCTTGGGATCTCTATCATAGTACCTACTTCGTACTCTAAAGCAATTCCTGCTGCCTTGATCTCAGCCTCAGCGGTCTCAACAACAGTCTTCTTAACATACTTAAGCTCCTTTATGTCTCCTACAAGCGGAATCATTATCTCAGGCTTTAAGTTCCAATCAGGATGTGCCTTCTTTACTGTGATAGCCGCACGGATAACTGCTGATGTCTGCATCTTAGCTATCTCAGGATAGGTTACTGTAAGACGGCAACCTCTGTGTCCCATCATAGGGTTAAACTCATGTAATGAGCTGATGATAGCCTTGATATCAGCTACAGTCTTGCCCTTAGCCTTAGCAAGCTTTTCTATGTCAGCTTCGTCTGTAGGTACGAACTCATGAAGAGGCGGATCAAGGAATCTGATAGTAACAGGATTTCCTTCAAGTGCCTCATATAACTCTTCAAAGTCTTTTTGCTGAACCGGAAGTATCTTTGCAAGTGCAACTTCTCTTTCTTCCAAAGTATCTGAACAGATCATCTCTCTGAAAGCCTCTATTCTGTCAGCCTCGAAGAACATATGCTCTGTACGGCAAAGTCCTATTCCCTCTGCTCCAAGCTCTCTTGCCTTCTTAGCATCATCAGGTGTATCGGCATTGGTACGAACACTGAGTCTTCTGTACTTATCAGCCCAAGCCATGATTCTTCCGAACTCACCGCCTATTTGTGCTTCTACCGTAGGTATAGCTCCATAGTAGATCTTACCTGTAGATCCGTCAAAAGAAATCACATCTCCTTCATGTATCTCTTTGCCGCCAAGCTTAAATACCTTGTTAGCCTCATCCATTATAATATCTGAACAACCTGATACACAGCAAGTACCCATACCACGAGCAACTACCGCAGCATGTGATGTCATACCGCCACGTACTGTAAGTATACCCTTAGCAGCCTTCATACCTTCGATATCTTCAGGAGAAGTCTCAAGTCTTACAAGTACTACTTTCTTGCCTGCATTTGCCCAGTTCTTGGCATCTTCAGCAGTAAATACCACCTGTCCGCTAGCCGCTCCCGGTGAAGCTGCAAGTCCCTTACCTATAGGCTCTGTGGTCTTAACAACAGCCGCATCGAATGTAGGGTGAAGAAGTGTATCGAGGTTTCTCGGATCTATCATGCTTACTGCCTTCTCTTCTGAGATCATACCCTCATCTACAAGGTCGCAAGCTATCTTAAGAGCTGCAAATGCTGTCCTCTTACCGTTTCTTGTCTGTAACATATAGAGTTTTTTATCCTGTATGGTAAACTCCATATCCTGCATATCTTTGTAATGACTTTCAAGTATTCCGCAGATTTTTACGAATTGATCGTACACTTCCGGCATAACTTGCTTAAGGTGATCTATATGCTCAGGTGTACGTACACCTGCAACAACGTCCTCACCCTGTGCATTCATAAGGAATTCTCCCATGAGCTTCTTCTCACCTGTAGCCGGGTCTCTCGTAAATGCAACACCGGTACCTGATGTATCACCCATGTTTCCGAATGCCATCATCTGTACGTTAACTGCTGTACCCCATGAATAAGGAATATCATTATCACGACGGTATACGTTCGCACGTGGGTTATCCCATGAACGGAACACTGCCTCTACTGCACCTAAAAGCTGTACCTTAGGATCTGAAGGGAAGTCCTCTCCGAGTTTACTCTTATACTCAGCCTTGAACTGATCAGCTAATTTTTTAAGATCTTCAGCAGTAAGATCCACGTCTTGAGTAACTCCCTTTTCCTCTTTCATCTTGTCGATAAGTTCCTCAAAGTACTTCTTACCTACTTCCATAACTACATCGGAATACATCTGTATAAATCTTCTGTAGCAATCCCATGCCCAACGAGGATTGCCTGACTTCTTAGCCAAAGCCTCAACAACCTCTTCATTTAAGCCAAGGTTAAGTATGGTATCCATCATACCCGGCATAGATGCTCTTGCACCTGAACGTACTGATACTAACAAAGGATTTTCTTTATCTCCGAACTTCTGACCTGCTATTTCCTCAAGCTTAACTATGTTCTCCATAATTTGATCAAGAATCTCTTTATTTATTACCTTAGAGTCCTCGTAATATTGATTACACGCCTCTGTAGTAACAGTAAAACCTTGTGGTACAGGTAAACCGAGTTTGGTCATTTCTGCCAAGTTAGCACCCTTACCGCCAAGTGTATTTCTCATGCTTGCATCGCCTTCTTGAAATAGATATACCCACTTCTTAGACATTAATATTAACCTCCATAAATTTTTTAAAATTATAACATATCTTAGTAATTTTTAACAGCTAAAAGTCGAACTTATCCTCAAAATAAGCTTTAAGCTCACTGATAGGAAGCCTTACCTGTTTCATGCTGTCTCTTTCTCTTACCGTTACTGCCTTATCTTCTTCAGAATCAAAGTCATAGGTTATGCAATAAGGAGTTCCGATTTCATCCTGTCTTCTGTATCTTTTTCCTATATTGCCTCTGTCATCAAACTCACAGTTATAATACTTGCTTAACAGTTTGTAAACTTCTTCGGCACCCTCGTTAAGCTTTTTGGAAAGCGGCATGATACCTATCTTTATAGGTGCTATCGCCGGATGGAATCTGAGTACTGTTCTTGAATCTCCCCCTTCAAGCTCCTCCTCGTCATAGGCTGAACAAAGAAAGGCTAAGGTAACTCTGTCTGCTCCGAGTGAAGGCTCTATAACATAGGGCAGGTATCTTTCTGAGGTCTCATCATCAAAGTATGTCATATCCTGACCTGATACTTCCCAGTGCTGCCTTAAGTCATAGTTGGTTCTGTCAGCCACACCCCAAAGCTCTCCCCAACCGAAGGGGAAAAGAAATTCTATATCGGTCGTAGCCTTGCTGTAGTGGCTGAGTTCTTCTTTTTCATGATCTCTGTATCTTAGGTATTCTTCTTTTATTTTAAGTTTCTTTAACCAATCTATACAGTAATTTTTCCAGTACTCAAACCACTCAAGGTCGCTGTCCGGCTTACAGAAGAACTCAAGCTCCATTTGCTCGAACTCTCTTGTTCTGAAAGTAAAGTTACCGGGTGTTATCTCATTTCTGAAGGACTTTCCTATCTGTGCTATACCGAAGGGAAGTTTTTTTCTGGATGTTCTTTGTACATTTTTAAAGTTTACAAAAATTCCCTGTGCAGTCTCCGGTCTTAAATATACAGTATTTTTTGCATCTTCCGTAACTCCTTGGAAAGTCTTGAACATCAGGTTAAATTGTCTGATATCTGTCCAATCATGCTTACCGCAGGTGGGGCAGGTGAGATTATGCTCATCTACATAAGCTTTCATCTTATCATGAGACCATGCATCAACACTTCCTTCTATATGTTCGCCCTTATCTTCAATATATTGCTCTATAAGTTTGTCCGCACGAAATCTTTCATGACAGGATTTGCAGTCCATAAGAGGATCCGAAAAGCTGCTTAAATGCCCTGATGCTACCCAGGTTTGAGGGTTCATAAGTATTGCACAGTCAACTCCTACATTATAGGGGGACTCCTGTACAAACTTTTGCCACCATGCTTTTTTTACATTGTTTTTTAACTCCACACCGAGATTTCCATAGTCCCAAGTATTTGCAAGTCCTCCATATATCTCCGATCCGGGATATACAAAACCTCTTGACTTGGCTAAAGCTATGATTTTTTCCATAGTATAATCCATTACAACATCCTCCATTTATTTATGTTACTTATTGATATCTTAAAGATAACAATTCAAGTTACAGTTTAGGTAGCCTATTCATAATTCGTCAAAACAAACTAAAAAGTTTAATCTTATTTATAAATTAGACGAATTATGAATATTGGCAGTAGCCTGTCAGATATATATATATAATATGTACCTGAAAGCAAGCTTTCATTTAGCATATTATACATATATATCCGGGCTACCTAAACTGTAACCAATCTAACCGTCAAACCGACCTTTTATAAATTATAAATATCTTAACCCCTCCGGTATTATTCAAACACCACAATATTTTTTCCGCTTGTAGTTTCAAATTCATAATCACTTAACTTATTAATACCTTCACCGTTTGTATAAAGTATTTTACTTTCCGTATAGGCATGTACCTTGCCTTCCAACACAGCTATGTTGGAGTCTTTTTTTATTCCTGAAGTATCTGTAATTTCTATGCTTGAGTCCCTGTCCTTATACTTAAGAAGTCTTAGTGAGGTAAGCCCCATGTTCTCATCACCGCTCTCTACAGAAAAGCTGAGCAAGCTTTGTAAGTCCTCGTAGTCAAAAATAAGCTTAAGCTTATTATCCTTAATTGTTGTACTTTCTATTTTTACGGTAGGCTTTGCCTGTCCGGCATTAAACTTATCCACTTCACCCTGTACAAATGCTTTAAGTTCTTCTTCATTATAGTAAGCTGCTGTAGCATCTTCTATTATAGCTGATTTTGCACTCAAATCACGTTTTAAAAATATCGAACTTGCTGTCGGATCGAAACTTACGGTTTTTACACTACCACAGGCTGTAAGCATTGCCACAGCCATAAAACATAAAGCATATTTGAAAATTTTCATAAAACACCTCATCCGCTTATTGTTTAACATTAATCTATTTAATAATTTTTCTTAGATATAACATTTAAGATATCAAGTGAATTCATATCTCTGTCTATATATTTTTTCATCATTATATCTAAACTGTTTTCTATATCTGAAAGCACCTCTTCTTTTATTTGAAAAGTATATAATTTTTCTATGGGACTTCTTATTATATAATCCCAGGTATATCTTCCCGTATCTGTTTTTAAAGTGTCGGGAAGGCTGTCATACTCTCCGTTTATCACCATTAATCTAAGCTCGAAGATTCTTCTTGTAAGACGGTAGGGTATGGCAGGTTTACCAAGTGCAAGCAAGGAGACATATATAAGCTTTAGACTGTCAATATCTCTTATAGCTTCCCTGCCGTAATAATTAAGTAATTCAAGAAAATAGGTGCCATAGCAGGTTTTTTCTATATCCTCTGTTATATCTGCAAAATAGTTACTTATTTGTGCATTTTGCAGGCTGTAGTAATCCCTTGCCTCATAAAATACAAATTTACCGAAGGCAAATATCCTACTGCATGCCATAAGGAGGCTACCCTGCCTTTTTGCCCCTCTTGCAAAAGCGGATATCTTGCCCCTTTCCTTTGTAAAAACAGTAAGTCTTTTATCATACTCACCTACAGGCATAACATTTATTACCATACCTGTAAGTTCTATGGTATTATTGCCTAATTTTGACATATTACTACCTTACAGGTCTTTAATATTATAACCGAAATTCTTCATTTGTATATCAGAATCTCTCCAATCTTTTCTTACCTTGACCCATACCTTTAAGTTTACACTAATATCCATAAGATTTTCAATATCTTTTCTTGCCATAGTTGCTATTTTTTTCAACATACTGCCGGCTTTGCCTATTATTATAGCCTTATGGCTTTCTCTTTCACAGATAATATCCGCCTCTACGTCAACCAAAGTCTTTGTTCTGTTCTTCATTTTCACTATTTCTACGGCTATACCGTGCGGAATTTCATCTGATAAGTATCTTAGCGCCTTTTCCCTTATAAGCTCGGCGGCAAGCTGTCTTAGAGGCTGGTCGGTAAGGGTGTCTTCATCATAGTACAAAGGTCCTTCGGGCAGGTGCTTATAAAGTATATCCAGCAATCTGTCCGTATTATTTGCTTTCAAAGCTGATAAGGGTATGATTTCTGTAAATTCCAGTAACTTACTGTACTTTTCTATAATTTCCAATACAGCCTCTTTGGACTTTAACTTATCAGTTTTATTAATTGCCAGTACCACAGGCTTTTCCAAACTTTTTAGGTTCTCGGCTATCTGCATATCGGACTGACCTATAAAGGTAGAGGCTTCAACTATCCAAAGTATTATATCAACATCTTTAAGCGTATGCCTTACCACTCCGACCATATATTCACCGAGTTTGGTTCTCGCCTTATGTATACCCGGAGTATCTTCAAATACTATCTGCCCTCTCTCATCCGTATATACTGTTTGTATTTTATTTCTGGTCGTTTGAGGTTTATCGGAAGTTATGGCAATTTTCTGCCCTATAAGCGTATTCATTAAAGTTGACTTTCCCACATTCGGCCTTCCGATCAATGCTACAAAACCTGATTTTTTTTCCATTATAGCTCTCCTGTGCTGTAAAGCATTTCAACCTTATCAAATTTCATGTCTTCTGTCTTAAGCTTTGATTCATTTACTATTGCACATACTACATCCTCTGAAAGCACCGCTCTAAGCATAGGTGCAAGTGCTCTTATGTCCTCTGCATTAGCCTCAAGTATCTGATCTCTTTCTCTTTGCACATCTTCAAGTGTGTAGGAGGTAAGGTAGGCAAGTAGGGCTCTGCTTCCTTCCTGACTTGGACTTAAAGGTGCATCCAAAGCACTTATAGCTCCGATAATTGACTTGGTCATCTCTCTCTCATCCGCATCAAAAGCAGCGGCATAGTCGGCTATGCCCTGATAAACCTTATCCGTAGCCGCTATATTGGGATCTCTGTAGGAAGTAAATCCCGCACCGTACCTTGTAAAAATAGCCATGGCACCGTAAGCCCCGCCTTGAACTCTTATAAGGTTCCAAAGATATTCATAACTTAACAGCACCTTAAATATCTTAAGCGCTCCGGTATATTCAAATCCATGCTTTCTAAAATCTCCTACCCTTGCCACATAGTTTACACTTGAGGCACAGGAAAATGCTTCCTTGACAGTATCTTCAGTAAATTCAAGTCCGCTGCATGCAAAAGTTTTGTTTCCTAAGCTTGCTAACAACCTATCCGTAAATGCACTAAAATAAGAATACACCTTATCATCACCGGTAATATGTAAAATCAGACTATTTTTATTAAATATCTTATCTCTTACACTTTCAAGTTTCTTGACTATAAGCTCATAGTCATTGTCCGTATCCAAACGTTCAAGGAATCTGTAATACTCTATTCCCTTTATAAGCTCGATAAATAAAGAGGCCTTAAAAATGTGCGAGAAAGCTCTGTTCATACTTGTCACATGACCGCTTGAAAGAAGGCTTGTCTTTAATCCCGCCTTAAGCTCAAGTAAAACTTCTTTTATCCTTTTTGTATTGTCAAGTTTGGAGAAGATAAGCAGCTGTGTGCAAATATCAGCCAAACTCTCAAGCTTATCATACAAAACTTTAGCATTTAAGCCGAAGTAGAATTTTTCTTCCTCAGTCCTTATATTGGTAACATTTGAAAGGTTTAAGGCTACTCCTCCGGTATTAAGATTTATAATAGTGGAAAGTTTAGCATAACTGTAGTCCTTTGTGTCCACCATTCCCAGTATGTCACTTAACAGCTGTGCATACTGCAACTCTTCTTTTGATAAATTCGTTATATCAAAAAGCAGTTTTACATAGGCTATATCCGAGGTAAAAATATTACTGTGTATAACATTTTCTTCATATATAAATTCGGCAGCTTCTTTCTTAATATCGCTGCGTTTGAGCAGAGGTATTTTCAGCACATCTTCAGGTCTTGACGGTTCTTCTTGATATGCTTTAAGCTCCTTTGTTTCTTTTATAAGAACTTCAATTTCTTCTTTGTTCAGTGACTTTTTATATGCCGCAAGGTTCTCCTTAAGTTTGGCTTCTTTTTGGGCTGCCAATCCTTTTTTAGGCACCAAGGTCACATAAGCTTCATATGGATTATCCAAAAGATGATCCCTTATAAGCTCCTCAAAGAAATCCTCTTCAAGCCTTAATTTTAAGGTGTCGAATATATACTGAAATCTAAGATGCATAGTAGGATCGGCATCATAAAGCCAAGAGTCATAGGCTTGAAGTCCGTACATAAGCCCCTTAGGGTATGAACCGAAGTCAGCCTCTCTGGCTCTGAACTCACTTATATTGATTGCCGCCTTCAAAACTTCCTTATCAAGCCCTGTGCTCAGTATCTTTCTTAATGTCCCCTTAACCACCATCTTAAACTCGGCTAACTTTTCTGCATTTGTTTGCTTTGCTATTACAGAAAAGAAGGGCTCTTTAATTCCGGGCGAATAGCCGCCAAGTATCTCCTTGCCTATACCTGCATCTATGAGTGCCTCCTTAAGTACAGCTCCCGGAACCTGCAGCAGTGCGTAGTCAAGTATTTGAAATGCGGTATGCACTATAGGATCAAGCTCTCCTCCGACTACCGTATTAAGTGAAATATAACTTGCATCTTCTTCACTTTCCTCATCAGATATAGGATATTCGAACTGAAGTTCTTTGTTTTCTTTCCAAGGTATAATATCCTTTATCCTTGAGTCAATTTCCTTGTATTCAAAGTTTGACAAATATTCCCTATCCAACCATTCAAGTTTTTCGGTCATATCCATATTTCCATAAAGATAGATATATGAATTTGACGGATGGTAGTAACTTGCATGATAATTTATAAATTCCTCGTAGCTAAGTTCAGGTATAAAGTCGGGGTCTCCTCCGGACTCTTCTCCATAAGAATGTCCCTCAAATAAAATCTTAGTCACAAGGCGGTCAAGCATACCGTCAACTGATGAAAATACTCCCTTCATCTCATTATATACTATACCGTTTACAGTAAGCTCAGCGGATTCTTCCTCAAGTTCATAATGCCAGCCTTCTTGCTTAAATATCTTATCTTCTTTATATACATTAGGATAAAGCACCGCATCCATATATACATCACAAAGGTTTTGGAAATCTTTATCATTGACACTGGCTACCGGATACACTGTTTTATCCGGATAGGTCATGGCATTAAGAAAGGTATTAAGAGAACCCTTTACCAACTCAACAAAGGGGTCTTTACTGGGGAATTTCCTTGAACCGCATAAAACAGAGTGTTCAAGTATATGTGCCACTCCGGTGGAATTAATTGACGGAGTTCTGAAACCTATTGTAAATACCTTATTATCATCATCATTAAGTAATAAGAAAATCTTAGCCTTGGTTTTTTTATGTAACATTGATACTGCTATAGAATTAATTTCTTCTATACTTGTTATGCTTTCTATTTGATATATATTTAATTTCTCCAGTTTGTCAAGCTGCTTACTTTTTTTCTCGTCTTTAATCATTATATATTCCCCATAAATTTTTCTAGTAATATGGCAATGCTTTCTCTAAGGCTGAAATTCAAGTACATTATAGGGTCAGTTATAGCCCCCATAGTATATACCGAGTTAAAGCCCGCCTTATGTGCCAATGCCTTTGCTCTAAAACAATGAAAATCACTTGTAACTATACCTATTTTCTTAGGTTTATCCTCTGCCAAAAGCACTTTGCCAAAACCATCTTCTACAACATTTCTTGATATTACTGCTGTACTTCCTACCTTATACTCTATGAGTGCTTTTGAGTAAATAATATTTTCCTTTGTGCTTTTGGACTGTATTTCAAGGTATAGCCTTGAAGGCTCCACACCTCTGTCAATAAGGTACTTTGCCATGGCTTCCGCCTCGGTTACAGGCTCATACTTACTTTTAGCACCTGAAAGTACAAGTATGGTATAAGGATTATTACATGCATATTCATAAGCCAAGTCAAGTCTTTTTTTTAGTGCGGATGAGGGCTCTATATTGGACCTTACTCTTGCACCGAGCACTATGACATAATCCAGATCCTGTACCTCTTTAGTGTCAATAGCACTAAAGATAAGTAATTGTAATATAATAAAAATGAGAATTCCACAAATAGGCACTACATTTAAGCCTACATAAAGGTATAGTGGAATCCTCTTTTTATCTTTTTTATGTATTTTTTCCAAATACATATAGGCTAAACTTATAATTGCAATAAGCAGCCATATATATGAGTATACGCTTATATTGAAATTGGTATACATAGTAAGTACAAGAAAGTATACAAAACTAAATATAGCAATAATCTTATATACTCCTCTCATACTTAAATCCTCCTTAGTTATTAGTACATGCACAGCAATCCGACATATCTTCCTTGGGTACTTCTATCGGCTCTTGTTTTTTTATTCTTATCACATCCCCCACCTCAGCCTTATCAACATCAAATTCTATAAAAAGGCTTTGTCTCGGATGCGGAGCGCTCTCTTGCAAGTTACCGTCCTCATCTTTAATGGACGTAACTTCCACCAAGATATTGTCTCCGTTTTTCTTCATAAGTTCTACAACATCACCTGTTAAAAACTTGTTCTTCTGCTCTATCTTAGCTAAAGCGCCGTCCTTCTCAAGTACCGTTCCCAAATAAATATAATTTTGTACATAGGTGTTGCTATTATAAATTTGGGTAGTTTCATTGGCTTTTCCAAAGAAAAAACCTGTAGTAAATTCCCTGTACGTGCATTTTCCTATCTCAGACTTATACCACTCCATATTAGCTCTATATATCTTTTCATCCTTAAGATAGTCATCTATAGCCTTTCTGTAAGTTCTTGCCACAGTGGCTACATAAAGGGCTGTCTTCATCCTTCCTTCTATCTTAAAGCTGTCTATACCTGCCTCTATGAGCTCAGGTATATATTCTATCATACATAAATCTTTTGAATTAAAAATATATGTTCCGTTTTCGTCCTCATATACGGGCATATACTCGCCCGGTCTTTTTTCCTCAACTACGGAATACTTCCATCTGCAAGGATGTGTGCAAGCCCCCTGATTGGCATCCCTTCCGGTAAAGTAGTTGCTTAAAAGACAGCGTCCCGAGTAAGCCATACACATTGCCCCATGTATGAAGGTCTCTATCTCAAGTTCATCCGGTATCTGCCCTCTTATGCACTTTATTTCCTCAAGTGAAAGCTCTCTTGCCGTTACCACCCTGCTTGCTCCGAGACTGTGCCAAAACTTATAAGTCGCATAGTTGGTATTGTTTGCCTGTGTACTTATGTGAAGCTCTATATTGCTTTTTTCAAGTACTTCTCTCGCTATGGTAAATATACCCGGATCTGAAATAATAAGCGCATCGGGATTGATTTCTCTTAACTGCTCAAAATACCCCTTAGCATCTTCAATTTGATCATTGTGTGCTAAAACATTGGCGGTAACATATACTTTCTTATTTCTTTCATGTGCATATCTTATGCCCTCTGCCATATCCTCTATGGTGAAGTTCTTAGCCTTTGCCCTTAGACCGAACGCCTCTCCACCTATATATACTGCGTCGGCACCGTAGTCTATCGCTGTTTTTAAAAGCTCCAGACTGCCTGCCGGCACCAATAACTCTAAATTTCTTCTCATTGTATTACTTTTTAAGCACAGTCAGTGCCACTCCATCTCCTAATGATAATATAGTTGTACTTAACTCCTCTCTATGAGTAAGCTCATATAAGTACTCTCTAAGCCTTGAGTGTATAGACCTGTCTCTTCTTTCTATAATGTATCTGGACTGAACTATATCCCCCCCTTGCAAGACATTATCGGAACACAATACCCCCTCTTTATTAAGAAGTTTTATAACAGGTTCCAGCCAGTTGATATATTGCCCCTTTGCCGCATCCATAAAGATAAAATCATATTTCTCTTCTTTTTCAACCAGTTCTTTAAGAACCTTTGAGGCATCTTCTTCTATCAAATGTATTATATTTGAGTAATGTGAATCTTTTATATTCTTTCTTGCCTCTAAAACTCTTTTTTCATAATTCTCTATGGTACTTATCTTAACATTTCCTTCTAAAGTCTCTGCCATGACCAAACTTGAATACGCCACAGCAGCACCTACCTCTAAAATTCTTTTCGGTTTTTTCAAAAGCAAAAAGGTTTTTAAAAAACTTTCCGTCTCCCTTTTTATAATCGGAACCTTAGCCTCCAAAGCTTTTTCTCTAAGCTTTTCCAAAAAGTCAGAGTTGTAGGCTGTAAGAGATTTGATATAGCAACTTACCCTTTCATCAACTATCAATTAATTTTTTCTCCGCTGCTACTTGTATTTTGTTCTTTACTTCCGCTTTCATTTTCTTCACCTGAATTTATGGCTTGCAAAAGTTGCCTTATTGTCTGGGAGCTGTTGAGAGTATAAGTCCCTGCCTTTACTGAATAATTAAAAAATTTTGCTTGTAGACTGTATGCCAGTTTGTTATTGATAAGTCCCTTATTATACAACACTTTTGCAACATCCTTAGCTTCCATCCCCTCTGTTATAGTTACTACCACATCTCTTCCGGGTTCTGCATCTACCGCTTGGTCGTAAAATATATCATGTCCGAATCTATACGCTTCTTTCACTCCAAACCATACAGCAACAACTAAAAGTGTATATATAACCAATCTTACAGATACTTTCAAAGCCGCCTTGCTTAACTTACTTATCTTACTCATACAACCCCTTATTTTTAATTATACAAAACCCTTTATACCTCCATGATTATAGGTAATATTACAGGATTTCTTTTAATTCTTTTCCACAGAAAATCACTTAAGGTATCTCTTATAATGTTTTTTATCTTTGACCAGTCGGATACTCCCGCAGCCAGACAGTCATCCACTCCAACTCTTACAACTTCTGTCGCCTCTTCCATCAAATCCCCAGACTCCCTTACATATACAAATCCTCTTGATACTATATCAGGTCCTGATAATAACTGATTGGAGCCCTTCTCCAAACTGAGAGCAACTATTATAATACCATTCTGTGCCAAGTTTTGTCTATCTCTGAGCACAATATTACCTACATCGCCTACACCGAGTCCGTCAACAAAGACTCCTCCTGCCGCTACTCTGTCAACAACTTTTATGCTGTCTGCCCCAAGCTCTACAACATCTCCGGATGATACCAGTAAGACATTATCCTTTTCCATACCCATGGCTACGGCAAGTTCTTTTTGTGCCATAAGATGTCTGTATTCTCCATGTACAGGAAGGGCAAACTTAGGCTTTAAGAGTGCATACATAAGTTTTATTTCCTCCTGACAGGCATGCCCTGATACATGAGTATCCTGGAAAATAACATTGGCTCCCTTTATAGAAAGCTCATTTATAACCTTACTTACCGCCTTTTCATTGCCCGGAATCGGAGTCGAACTCATAATTACCACATCTCCCGGCATTATGCTTACTTTCTTGTGTATGGAAGAAGCCATACGTGAAAGTGCCGCCATACTCTCTCCCTGGCTTCCCGTAGTTATTATTACTGTGGATTCAGGCGGGTAATTTTTTATACTGTCAACATCTATTAAAGTTCCTTTCGGTATGTTAATGTATCCGAGCTCTCCGGCTACAGAGATAACATTAACCATGCTCCTACCCTCTACAACAACCTTCCTGCCATACTTATATGCGGTATTTATAATCTGCTGAACCCTGTCTACATTAGATGCAAATGTAGCCACAAGTATACGATTTTTTTGATTTTCCGCAAATATCGCATCAAAAGTCTTTCCTACAGTCCTCTCAGACATTGTAAATCCGGGTTTTGTAGCATTGGTAGAGTCGCACATAAGAGCAAGGCAGCCTTCTCTTCCGATATCTGCCATACGTTGCAGATCCGCAGCATCTCCAAATACCGGGGTATAGTCAACTTTAAAATCTCCGGTGTGGAACACTACTCCGGCAGGTGAGAATATAGCAAGCGCCGCCGCATCCGCTATAGAGTGGTTGGTCTTTATGAATTCAACCTTAAAATCTCCGAATTCTACGGTTTCACCATATTTAACCACATTTAATTTCGCCGTCTTATCTATATTGTGTTCTTTTAATTTTCTTTCTATTAAAGCCATGGTAAGCCTTGTACCGTAAACCGGTATATTAAGTTGCTTTAATATATAAGGCAGCGCTCCTATGTGATCCTCATGCCCGTGAGTTATACAAAATCCCTTAAGTTTTGAAAAATTATTTTTCAAATAACTTACATCGGGAATTACCAGATCTATACCGAGCATATCATCGCTTGGAAAAGCGAGACCGCAGTCTACTATAAATATACTGTTCTCATACTCAAATGCGGTTATATTCATGCCTATTTGCTCAAGTCCGCCAAGCGGTATGATCTTGATCTTTTTATTGTTTTTCTTGGTCTTTTTTCTTGTAATTGCCTGCTTTTTGATAGAAACTTCAGTCCTGCTTTTAACCTTTTTATTTTTATCTAAAGCGATTTTTGCAAGCTGTTCTTCTACAGACTTAAGAAGTGCCTCTTCCCTTGCTTTTTTAGACTCTTTTAAGAACGCTGCTTTTTCCTTAGACTCTTGTACTACAGACTCCGTACTTTTGATTTTTCTCTTTGGCTTAGCTACGGGAAGTGCTGCTTTTTCATTTTCCGTACTGTTATTTTTCTTGTTGTCGGTATTTAAGTTATCTTCTTTGACCTTAGCAGCCTCTTTTTTTCTTCCGCTCTTACCCTTTTCACTATCCTTACCGTTCTCATCCTTTGCACTAAGACTATCATTAAGTTCTTTGATTTTCTTTATAGCCTTAAGCGGATTTATTTCCTTTCCTATACTCAATTAACAACCTCCTACTTTTCTATATCTATATCCATATCGCTTATAAGTTCTGAAAACACATCAGCAAGCATATCAAGTTCTTTATCATCTTCTACAAACTCATATACCGAATCCAAGTCCTTATCACCTGATACATCTTTTAGTATATAAGCGTTGTCATCTTCGCTTGCAAGTATATAATCACGACCCTCTACTTTTGCGGTTTCAATAACTATAAGCTCTATTTCATTACCTTCATCATCTATAATACTTATCTTATTATCCATATAACCTCTCTTTATTTTTATTCATAAACTCTCTAAGTATAACCGAAGCCGCCACACTGTCTATGTAGCGTTTCATATCTTCTTTTTTTATTCCGCTGTCTGTAAGTATCTCCTTGGCTTCCACGCTGCTTAATCTCTCATCCTGCCACAAAACCTCAAGTCCTGTCCTTCTTTCCAAAGCCTCTTTAAATTCCAAGCTCTTTTTAACTCTTTCTCCCTCACTGTCATCCATATTAAGAGGTTTTCCAAGCACCAAAACAGAGATTGACTTTTCTTCTATAATTTCTTCAATCCTCGCCAAAGTTTTTCTTAATTTGTTTTCTTTTTCCCGTTTTATGGTCTCCAAAGGAAGAGCAGTAAGTCCAAGTTCATCGCTTACTGCCAATCCTACAGTTTTAGAGCCATAGTCAAGTGCCATTATTCTCATTTTTTCCAATATGAACCTTATACACGCAAATGAGTTGACCTGCCAAAGGTCAACTCATCCACTTAAACTCACGTTATTATCTAATTGACCAAAAGTCTGTACGCTATCCACGCGACTTTAATGAATACTACTTAGAAAACTTAGTATCTATATATACACTAAGCAACTCTTCGATTATCTCGTCTCTTTCCACCTTCATTATAAGGCTTCTTGCACTGTTGTAACTGGTTATATAAGTCGGGTCTCCGGACATAACATAACCTACTATCTGGTTGACAGGATTATACCCCTTCTTAGTTAATGCTTCATACACAAGAGCGAGTACTTCACTTACATCTATTTTCTTTTCCTGTACTGTATCAAAAAACTGAGTATCTCTAATATCAGCCATAATTCCCGTACCTCACATTATTTATTATATTTTATACGATATAGAACACTAGTACAAGTCATTAATTCTTACAAAAAAACTACTAGTTTTATGGTTCTTTATGTAATTATTTAAAAAACGATCCTTTCTTCTTAGCTTTATTCTCACAATGGAAGCATGCCATTGCACAAAATCTCAAAAGCCGTTCCTTTAACAGATATAGTAAGTTACTATATCAATGACTGTTTAATCACTTATTCCCTTCTTATACCGACTTATAGCAAAAAATGTTATGTATTATTAGCTTATTATTTATTGTCTATTTATTTATATGTATTATAATAATAGCATAGAGTTTTTATCTGTTTACAGAAAGGAGTAGTTGTGAAAGAAACATTTAAAAGATTGCATTGGCATCTGAGAGAAGAAATCTTTAATACTGCATCACTTTATAAGTATGTTGAAAACTTTGCGATAAATAATAATTTTCATGAAAGTAAGCTTGCCCTTCCGTTTATGAAAGAAAAGCATGAAGGACAGTATAGAAATAAACCTTGGTTTGGCAGCGAACATAAGGTTGAGTACATCAACCATCCGCTTTCTATGGCGAAACATTCAATAGCTTTGGAAATTTTTGATGACAATATACTTGCAAGTATACTTCTTCACGATGTCTGCGAGGACTGCGGTGTAGCTTATACAGACCTGCCCTGCAATGACACCGTTAAAGAAGCTGTTAAATTGCTTAGTTATAATAAAAATCCCGAGCTTGACAAGGAAACTCTAAAGGAAATATATTACAGCAACATTTCTCTAAACCCCATCGCTACCATAGTTAAAGTACTGGACAGATGCAACAATATTTCAAATATGGCTGCAAGCTTCCATGATACAAGGCTTATTAATTATATAAATGATACTCAAATATATGTATTTCCGCTTCTTGAGCATATACACTCAAGTCATATACTAAATGAAGCACAAACTTTCTTAATACAGTACCAAATGTTCAGCATTATAGAAAGTATAAAAAATATGATACTTCGTTAATTCTAAACCCTGAATCTGTAACCTACTCCCCATATTGTTTCTATGTATTGAGGTTTAGCAGAGTTATACTCTATCTTTTCTCTGATTTTCTTAATATGTACGGTTACAGTAGCTATATCTCCTACCGACTCCATATCCCAAATCTCTCTGAACAGATCCTCTTTGGAGAATACATGATTGGGATTGGAGGCAAGGAAGGTAAGAAGATCGAACTCTCTTGCCGTAAGAGATTTCTCCTCACCGTTGACCCACACCTTTCTTGAGGTTTTATCAATTTTAAGACCTCTTATTTCTATAAATTCATTATCCTGATTGGCGCTGCCTAAAAGTCTTTCATATCTTGACATATGAGCCTTGACTCTTGCCACAAGTTCACTTGGCGAAAAAGGTTTTGTAATATAATCATCAGCTCCAAGCCCCAAACCTCTTATCTTGTCTATATCGTCTTTTTTTGCACTTACCATGATAACAGGAGTATCTTTTACTTCTCTTACCGCCTTGCATATCTCAAATCCGTCTACTTTCGGAAGCATGATATCAAGTATTATAAGATCATAATTGTTTTCAATAGCTGCCTTTTTTCCATCCTCGCCATTATGGCAAAGCTCCACCTCATAACCTGATATTTCCAAATAATCTCTTTCCAACTCCGCAATGCTGACTTCATCTTCTACTATCAATATTTTCTTCATAGCTTTTTACCTCTTGGTATTTTCTAAGGAGCATGGTTATATGCGTTCCTTCACCCTCTTTGCTGCTTGCCCATATATGACCGTTATGGTCTTCAATAATTTTTTTAACTATTGAAAGTCCTATACCGCTGCCTCCCTTTGCCAGGTTTCTTGAGCTGTCTCCCCTGTAAAATCTGTCAAATATATAAGGCAGATCTGTCGAAGATATACCTGAACCGTTGTCCGCTATATCTATCTTTATAAAATCTTTATCATCATAAAGCCTGATGCTTATATTTGAATCCGGCTTGTCCAAATGTTTTACACTGTTGCTTATAATATTATTAACCACTCTTTTTAACTGCTCTACATCAGCAATAACTACGGTATCAGGTGATAGATCACTTTCAAAAGAAAAGCTTATATTTCTGGATTCCATATCAAGACTTACTTCCTCAGAACAGTCCTTAAAAAAGTTGACAATATAGATTTTATCATAGTTATACGGAACCTTGTTGGTATCTATTTTTGCATAGAAAGTAAGTTCATCTATAAGTCTGTCCATATCGTTGGCTTTATTATATATAGTTCTGATATACTTATCAAGTTTTTCAGGAGAAGAAGCAACTCCGTCCATAATTCCCTCTACATATCCCTTGATTGCCGTTATCGGAGTCTTAAGATCATGAGATATATTACTTATAAGCTCCTTGTTATCCCTGTCATACTGGATCTTTTCCGCCTCATTTTCTTTAAGTCTTATTCGCATTTCCTCAAAATCCATGCACAACTGCCCTATCTCATCATCAGAGTCTATGTCAAGTGTAAAGTCAAGATTACCTTCTTTTATATGTCTTGTAGCCTCCTGAAGTTTTGAAAGCGGTCTTAATATGGATCTGTATACCCATAAAATATTAAGAAAGGAAATAGCCATAAGTATACTTATCGCACTGGTCAGTATGTCAATTTCCTTAAGTCCCGTAATACTTGTAAGTATTGCCACTATCATAAGTATTGCCACCATAAGTATGGTTGCAAATATAACAAATAAACCAAGTTTTAATCTCATGAAAACCTCTTAATTTCTGATGACTTATCTAATAGTTGTTCTACAACATAAACCCTTAAACTGTCTTGCCAAAGGGCAATCCGAAGCCCCCGATACCTGCTTTAAAAAAGCGTCAGGTGAAGATAAAGCTTAGTACGCTTCCGGACTTTAGTTAAGAGAATTTGTCCAAGGCAAGATATGTTTATAACGGTTTATGTTGCAAGCAACTCATTATTTATCAAAAATGGCCAACTGTCAGCTTAACCTGCCTTAAACCAAATAAGACTTTATCTTTTCAAGTTTGTCAAGTCTCTCCCAGGGAAGGTCAAGATCGTCTCTTCCAAAATGCCCATAACTTGCCACCTGCTTATATATAGGTCTTCTCAGATCAAGCATTTTTATAATTCCTGCCGGTCTTAAATCAAAGTTCTCCCTTACTATAGCACAAAGTTTTTCATCACTAAGTTTACCAGTTTCAAAGCTGTCTATAGATATGGAAGTAGGATTGGCTACACCTATGGCATATGAAAGCTGTACTTCACACCTTTCTGCCAAACCTGCCGCAACTATATGCTTAGCCACATATCTTGCCGCATAAGCTGCCGACCTGTCTACCTTTGTGCAGTCCTTACCTGAAAAAGCACCGCCGCCATGTCTTGCATATCCTCCATAGGTATCCACTATGATCTTCCTTCCGGTAAGTCCCGAATCTCCCTGAGGTCCTCCTATTACAAAGCGTCCCGTAGGATTGATAAATATCTTTGTGTGCTCATCTACCATGTGGGCAGGCAATACTTCATTAAATACATATTCCTTGATATCTTTATGAATCTTGCTTTGCTCAACTTCTTCATTATGCTGTGTAGAAAGTACCACCGCATCTATTCTTACAGGTTTATTATTCTCGTCATATTCTACAGTTACCTGTGTCTTGCCGTCAGGTCTAAGATAGGGTATTATTCCCTTTTTTCTTACATAACTTAACCTTCTTGAAAGCTTGTGAGCAAGGTATATCGGATACGGCATATAATCCTCAGTCTCTGTAGTTGCGTAACCGAACATCATTCCCTGATCGCCTGCGCCCGTGTCCAAATCATCATTTTCCAGCCCCTCTTTAGCTTCAAGTGCCTTGTCCACACCCATAGCAATATCTGAGGACTGCTCGTCCAAAGCTACCAAAACTCCGCAAGTATCAGCATCAAAGCCGTACTTTGCCCTATCATATCCTATCTCTCTGACAGTATCCCTGACTATTTTTTGTATATCAACATAGGCAGATGTGGTTATCTCTCCCATAACCATAACCAAACCTGTAGTAGTACAGGTTTCACAGGCAACTCTGCCCATTGGGTCCTGCTCTATAATAGCATCTAATATAGCGTCAGATATCTGATCGCACATTTTATCCGGATGTCCCTCTGTTACTGATTCAGAGGTGAATAATCTCTTTTCTGACATAATGTTAATGTCCTCCTTTAAGTCTGTTTACCACATTTTGAGCATGCTTATAAATAAAAAATTTCTCTACCATTTAGAAAATAACTTAAACCGATTCACACTTTATTTTGCAGGTACAAAAATTTAAGTAGCTACAGAACAAAGCAAAATCAGTTTAAGTTATTTGATAGACGATGCACTAAGTATTTCTAAAGCGACTTAAAAATTCTTTAGTTAAAGCTTTTTGTGGATTATTAAATATTTTTTCAGAACTTCCCTCTTCTTCTATTACTCCATTTGCCATAAATACTACATGTGTAGACACATCCTTTGCAAATGCCATCTCATGAGTTACTATGATCATAGTAAGCCCGTCCTTTGCAAGACTCCTCATAACCTCAAGCACCTCACCGACCATTTGCGGATCAAGTGCTGAAGTAGGTTCATCAAAAAGCAGTACCTCCGGCTCCATAGCCAAGGCTCTTGCTATTGCAACTCTTTGCTTTTGACCGCCTGAAAGCTGTTTAGGTCTTGCCTTAATATAAGGCAACATTCCTACTTTTTCAAGATACTCCATAGCCAGTTCTTTAGAAACCGCCGGGCTTTTCTTTAATACCTTGGTCTGTCCTATGATGCAGTTATCAAGTACAGACATATTATTAAATAAATTAAAATTTTGAAATACCATACCCACCTTGGAGCGGTATCCCGTAGGATCAATGCTTTTATCCGTTATATCCGTATCATGAAATAAAATCTTGCCGGCGGTCGGAGTTTCAAGCAAATTAATACATCTTAAGAGAGTTGACTTTCCTGATCCGGAAGCACCTATGATAGAAGTTACATCTCCTTTATTAACAGTAAAATCAATATCTCTAAGCACTACATTGCTGCCGAAACTCTTACTTAAATGTTTTATATCTATAATTCTTTCAGCCATGGTTCTTAATCCTCCCTCTTCTTAGGATTAGGGAACTTTGCCATACCGCTGGTATATGCCAAAGTATCGGTAGTAGCCAAATCATAGTTTTTATCTCCACCAAGTTTATCTTCCCACATTCTAAGTAATCTTGAGCAGCCGAATGTAAGTATAAAGTATATTACCATAGCTATGGTGAAGGCTTCAAAGTAGGTATAGTATGCACCCGATACTCCCTTGGTTGCATAGAAGAGCTCCACTATACCTATACTTGAAAGCACACAGGTATCCTTTATATTAATTATAAGGTTATTGCCTATCTGCGGCATGATATTTTTAAGTGCCTGCGGAAGTATTACATAAAGCATGGTCTGAAAATGTGTCATTCCTATAGCTTTAGCACCCTCTGTCTGTCCTTCATCCACAGACAGTATACCGCCCCTTACAGTTTCCGCCATATAAGCACCCGTATTGATTGATACTATAAAGAAAGCAGCAAACCACATGGACATATTAATACCGAATAGTGCCGAAGAACCGAAGTATATGAACATAGCCTGTGCCATCATAGGTGTTCCTCTGAAAATTTCCACATATGCATTTAATATAAAAAAGATAATATTCATAAATATTTTCTTAAAT
>CAJPUK010000016.1 GCA_905373785.1 uncultured Johnsonella sp.
GTTATGCAACAAATCTCCCAGTCAATAGGTTTACCTTCTGCATCTACTATTCTGTTTGATGCAGGATAAAAAGTATTTTCAATCTTCTTAACATTTTGTGCTAAAAATGCACTTAAGCTTCTTTCCATAAATTACCTCCTATTGCATACCTGTAAGCATTGTAAAGCTTTCCGGCATTTCCCAATCGTCAAAAGTTCCCTCTATATCCTCATCAAGAGTTTCTGAATCAGCATCGAATTTAGCCAATATTCCACCTTTTGACAAACAGCCTTTAAGTACTATAGTCTGCCTTCCTATAGCAGATGTAGGATCTTCATTAGTTATCTGTATATCAAAACTTGGAAGTCTTCCTGTATTTTTGTACTCAAGCCACATCTGCCTAAGTATTGACTGATTATAATGTGCCGTTCCTTTCCACTCACCTGTCCAACCGCTCGGCTTATTCCCTTTGCCGGTTTTCCCAAGAATTGGAACTTCAACAAGATTTATTTCCATATTTGACTCAAAAGAATAAAGCTGCATAAACTTATATCTGTTACCGTCTGCAAGCGTTATATATGCAGATGCCTGTGAGCCTGCTATGGCATCCATGGCATTCATTATTGAATTATCCATATATCCTCCTTACTACGCTATGATTACATTCATGTAGAGTTTAGTCATAGCACTTATTATATTGAATCCATTTATGGTACAAAGAACTGACTTCTTATCATCTCCTTGCACTACCTCAACTGACTTTGTATCAAAGTTTTCTATAGCCCTGAGCTTTTCAAGTTCCTGATGTATCTTACAAATATCATTCCACAGACTTATTCTACCTGCTGAATCATTTGCTACTGTGCCCAAATACCTTGTTGTAAACAATGCAGTTATATCATTAGCTATCTGATCTATAACTCTGATAGTCTGATTAGATTGGAACAATTCCCCTTTGTCATCTACAAGCGTCACCAGAGAATTTATATCCTCAAGTACCCTTACTTCTCCATTTACATTATGTAATGTAAACTTGCCTTTTTTTATTGCTGTTTCAAGTTCTGACTGCTTGAAATTAACATTAACTGTATACTCACCATCATACTTTGCATTAGTAAGGCTTTTATTCACCTCACAACCCGCCTCAGCTCCTGCGACCCAGTATACAAGCGATTGTTTATCTGCACCTATTACATCATTCTTGACCGATATAATCCCCTCATAATCACTATCTGTATCATAAATAACAGTTTGGAACTTAGCGCCCACTTCATCTCTCAACCTCTTTGTATATGCTATAAACAGCTTAGTTATAGTATTATCTGCGCTTGGACAACACAAAACATTGAAAGAGTAAGACTCAAAAGCTTCCAATGCCTTTTGATACAACTCTCCTGTAATTGCACTTCCATTAGTTCCTCCTGTCAGAGGTGTTCCCGCTGTAACTGATAATGTTGCCGTACTCTTGAAAGATACATAGGCATTGTCCTTAAGATTTGCCGCACCTGCTACAGTTTGTATATCTACCTGTGTATTATCAAGATATGTGCATACATTAAAAGAACCCGGTACATCTACACTAGCAGATATAACGAGTTTCAAATCATTTCCTCTTGTTCCCGGATATTTAGCTTTTGCAATATCATTGCTTGCCTGAACTGCGTCTGCTGCCACAAGTCTGTATATATGCACTTTTGTTGCATGCAAAAATACTTCTCTTAAATTTACAAGTTCATCTGAACCTTGCTTGTATCCGAATATTTCTTTTGACTTAGTCTGAAAATCTTCTCTGTTTATGGTTTGAACCTTACCCACTTCACCCCATTTTAGAATAATGGG
The DNA here is from genome assembly GCA_905373785.1 of uncultured Johnsonella sp. Taxonomy (GTDB): domain Bacteria; phylum Bacillota; class Clostridia; order Lachnospirales; family Lachnospiraceae; genus Johnsonella. The sequence continues at coordinate 1,819 of CAJPUK010000016.1, forward strand.
AAGTGCTACCACACCCCTGTCAGACAAGGATGCTGTAGCCTTTTTTACATTTGAAAATACCGTATAAGCTCCCGGCAATATCTTATCCTGCTTAGTCCATATTCCGCCGCCTAAAGCCATTATCTCACCTCTCTTTTCAAAAAATCACTAATTATAATATCAACCTCATCCATAGAGTACTCATTATTATCATCCAGTTCTGCATTGATAATATCTTTATATCCTGCATATCTATCAGATAAACTAATTATCTCTTTAGAATACTTGGATATATCTTCTTTAATCACTTTATTTGCCACTCTATCCTCCTTGGTTCACCTTTAACTTATCCATCCCTATATTATTATGATAACTTATTGTGTTATAAGGGTATGAAACCTTAAAATGAAGAACTTCATCTACTATTTCATACCCTTTATTTGTAGCTCTTAATAAATCACCTGTAATTAATTCAATTAACGATAATTCTTGTGATAACTTATCCCCCATGCTCATACAGTCTTTATTTCCACTTTCAGGAAAGTAAATAACATCAAAAGCCGGATTTACTCTATACAAATCCCCATTACCACGCTGAAGATATTCTGTATTTATTAACCTTATTATGAAATCACCATTATTTAGTCCTTGCTCAACTTTATCAATGTATATACTTGAAGCAGGAGATATTTTGTTAATAGCAATACTTATCGCATCCAGCACAAGACTGTTATTAATTTTAGGCATCAAGCACCTCCTGAAGCATCTTCTTAACTTTTCTTTCTAGCAATTTTGGAATTATAGCCCTTAGCTTTTCTTCAGATATTGTAAGCATGAACTGTGGGTCCTTGAATCCGCCTCCTCTGGTTCTGTGTCCAAACTCCACATATGGAGCATACTCAACGGGATTGCTTATAACAACTGTATATGTATCCCCCTCTTTGGTTACAGTTACATTTTCAGCAGCAGTCCATCCACGCCTTAATGTTCCTCCAACCTTGCCACTTCCGCTAGGATACTGCCCAACCGGAGTCCTAGGGATTACAAGTGCAAGAAGTCTTTTTGCAATTTCCTTACTACACTCAGTGCAAAATGCAGCCATATCAACTTGCTGTATTCGCTCTATGTTTTTCTGCATTGCTCTGATTGCTTCAAAATCAGCACTACCCCATGTTGCCATTATGCCCTCTCCTTTTCAAGCTCCAAGCATACCTCTTGATGTGTTTCATACACTGCAGGAACACCACTGGATATGTAGTCGATAGTTATTCCGTTTTGAGTTATTTTAAGTTTAGAGCCGGGAGCAATTTTAATCTCCGGAGCAATAAATAACTTAATAGCTTGCTCTATATTTGATACTGTATCAGTCTGATTTGCCACACCGGAACTACTATATGACAACCTACAAGGCTGATTGTTTAAAACTGCCATATCCATTAATGCTGTAGCCTTAGTAGTCTCATCTTTTACTTTTTTCTTTTCCAGTATGGTGCAAAGCCCTTGATACCTACTTTCTATAGCCTTCCTTGCTACTATCATACCTTTATTTACCATTTGAACCTCCTATAGGTATTAAATTCACCTCTACCATAGCTCAAAAGATAATTTATAAAACTATCAAGCCTTTGCTCATCTGTCTTACTTCCTTCTCCTATTGCAAAAGCTATATTTGTATCCCCTTCTTGTATTTGCTTTATAGCTACTTCAAGATTTAAACTTAGAAGGTCGTTAGGAGCAAATGTCTTTTTTGACATAAGAAACTCACCAACGACCATATCAATTGCAATATTCATAAGACCATCAGGGATAGCAGAGATATTGCAATCGTTTTTTATAGTATTTTCAACCTTCTGCATAGAAAAGTTTATAGCAATATCATCACTATCTTTTACTGCATACCCTAATGACTGCAACCTCTCTTTTATCCTGTCTAACATATTACCCCCTTGAGATTATGCGAGCTATAGGAATTGCCTTGTGAGGAATAGCTCCTGTTTCACTGTCTATTAAAGACCAGTTAAGACCGTTTTCAAGCTCCGCATTTGTAGGGCTGTTTGTAGCCTGACTAGCCCTGAGATAGGATATACCTGCCACACTTACAGCATTTCTCTTTCTTGAAATAAGAGTATCCTCTCCGCCCTTTGTCTTTGCATCTCTTACCATCTCATAAGGCACCTTTGCACCTACATCTTCAAAGCCTATAGCGCCCTCTCCAAGTATATAAGTTGTGTAAAGTGAAACATCTCCGCCTGTGGCACCTACATTCTTAACCTCTACCGGCATAGAATCATCAATGATAACCAGTCTGCCGTTCCATGTACCCATATTTAAATCTCTTTGAACTCCCTCACTGTCTGTATACTTAAGATATGCAAGTAAATTAAGATTCTCAAGGTTTGTTGCCACAGTAGAATGACATACAACAAGACTGAATTTCTGCTTGTTATCACCGCAAGCTTTTTGAATAGCGCTATTAAGAGTAGTCGCACCAACAAGCATAGTGTCATCAGTCTTCTTGTTCTCTGTAGAAGCGGATATATCAAATGTATGAGCGTCTACAAAAGCTTTGTTTGCTGTTTTTATAGCTCCGGTACCTGTAGCACTCATAGCAAATATACCTTTAAGTATAGACAAGATAACATCCTGGTCCACTTCGTTCCAGTAGCTCATGATCTGATCTCTTACATTAGCCATGAAGTCAACGCCGCCTGTTACATCATAGCTAAAGTCAGCCTCTGTCCATCCCATCATTCTCCCATATGTGAATACGCCCTGCTCATAAGTTGTCGTTCTTTCAGGATTAAGGTTGCTTACACCGTCATAATTCTGAGCATTTCCGCCTATTCTACCAAAATAAGGTATCTTTGCATAAACTGTACCTGTCTGTGACTGATTCTTGAAAGTATCTGCCAGTCTTGGATCACTAAGCACCGCCCTTGATTCTCTAAGTTTGTTAAGTTTCACATTCGGAATTGCGGACATGTACGCCCCAAATGCCTTTTCATTAAAACTCTTTGCATCAAATTTTGCCATTATTTTTTACCTTTACCTTTCTACTATCCGATATCCGGATTGTTCTCAATATAATTTGCCAGCTCTTCATAAGACATCTTAGACATATCAACCTTTCCTGTAGTAGTTTCTTTCTTTGCTACTCCGGGTTGAAATCCTTTGAAGTTTGGCTTTGTAGTAGTAGCTTCCTCGAATAAATAGCTATCAGACTTCTTTAAAGCTGCTATTTGCTCTTCAAGTCCTTTTATACTGCCGTCTTCCTGAAGTTCTGCCTTGTCAAGGTCTTTAATAAGCGCCTTGACCGCTGTTACATTTTTAGCCTTAGAGCCGATTAGTGCAGATTCCAAAGCACTATTAATTTTCATTTGCCTGATCTCTGCTGCATGAGCTTCGTCTTTTGCTTTGTTATCCGCCTGAAGAGAAGCTATTTGCTCTTTCATTGCTTCAACATCACCTGTAGAGTTTTTTAGTGTTTCAAACTGCTTATCTCTATCAGCGATATCATTTTTAAGCTTATTTTTCTCCTCTATGACTTCTTTAAACCTGTCATAGGGTATATAGCCTTTAAGCTCCTCATTACTCGCCTTTTCACACTTCTTAGCGGTTTCATCATCAATCCCAAGTGCTATAAACTCTTCTCTTTTCATTTTCTTTAATTCCTTTCTTACATTTTTTAGCGTGGTTCATTCCACTTCCTGTCTTTGTTCTTTATCGTCTACAAAACTAAAAGACGGCAATAAAAAAGCACCTTGCTAAAGTGCTTTTTTCAAACATACTATATAAATCTTTTATCTTTTTATGGTGTTTTTTTATTTCCGGTGGAGCATCTTCCCTTAAATGGTGATGCCCATCTTCACCAAGATATATCCTTTATCTGTTTCCCTAATCATTTCCCTATCATATTCGCTCAATATCGGCATCATTCTACACACTCCCTTACTAACTCTAATAATCTTTTTATCTTCAACTATTTCCTTTCACTGAAAAAATCCTTCCAGTATGGATTTTCTTTATCAAAAGTCAACTTCTGTTCAGGGGTTAATTTATATGGATAATCCTTAAATAAATTAAAAACCCTACTCTTATCAAAGCTAAATAAATGTTCTCCAATCTTACCATGATTGTCTACCCAAAAAACAACATCTCTTTTATTTTTTTTATAGAACTTACTTGACATTGCCTCCAACCCCCTTTACTTGTTTACCAACTTCGGTATTTATATAGCCAAGCAGTACTTTTAATTCTTCTGACTCTTTGAATTGTTCAACATCTATCATAAATCCAGCTTCATTTCCCGGATTTTGTGAACATGCAAATCTCGTACTAAGCGTAAATCTTGGATTTCCATCAAAATTTATCCAACCACTATTTTTTTGTGATTGAAGTTCTAAATATTGTAAGACACCATCATTTGTCTTTCTTACTATTGCAGCATGTCTTCCTGCAACCAAATAATATTCTTTCCCAATATCAACTTTTTTTAATAATTTACTTCCAACAGTTATGCTTGATCTTGCGCTCTCAAAGATAGCACCTGTATTAGGTAGTTTAGCTATTTCCAATAGATTATAATAATTTGCAAAGAAATCTCTACTATTTCCATCCCTAAAATCAAGAACATTATAGCCACCTTTTTGACCTATATATACTAATCCAAGTGAAGCACAAGAGCCTTTTGTTCTATCTCCACCTGAAATTGCAGAAATGATCTCATTTTCAGTTAATTGTACTTTATGCTTTGACACTTTATTATAGTCAACACCCATATTATCCAAATCTTGAATGAACTTCCTTATTTGCTCGTTGTTAATACTCATTCTATCATCAAAAGCAATTTCCTGCAAATTATTCTGCCTACTGTCATCATTAACAAATTCTCTTTTCCACTCCTTATATGTCATATCTGCCGGCACATAATAGTTATTACCTTCTTCATCTCTTGCTATCCGCTCAGTATCTACTCCTAGTTCTTCCCAATCATCAAAATAAGGTATTGTAGTTGTTCTACAGCTAGGATGAAAAGGCGGGGCAGTAACACCTGCTTCATAGTCTTTCATATCGAAAACTTTTCCATCAATCTCCGAACAAATCTCAGATGTCCTGTTATCAAGGGTTGCCACTATTTGATATTTTTCAACATCAAGTTCATTAAACATATCCTTTTGAGCTACTGAACTAAAATAAGCCGACTCCGTCATTATGAGTCGACCTGCTGCGCTTCTTGATACATTCATTTTATTTTCTATTTCTTTTATTGCTTTTGCAGGATCTGCACCGCTTATGATATTTCTTACTAATGTTCCGTGTAACTCATTTATAAGTTTTTCTTTATTTTTCCAAATCCTGTTCGAAAAGTTTACACCGTCCATAGCCCATGGCTTACCGATCACCTTACTTAGTCTATTCTCATCCAGTTTATCAACCAAAAAACCTACGCCAAAGCCTTTTTGTACCTCAAAAGCAGTTCTGTAAAAGCTTTCAGAATAGATGCTCTGCATAGTTTTGTCTACTATGTCCAGCTGATTGCCGTATAATACTTCTAGGCTTTGCTGTGTCTGAAGCTTTAGAGATTCAAGTCTTGATATGTGAAACCTTGCTGACGCATTCTCAAGTTCTTTTATCCATTGCTTGTTTAGTGCATTTTCTTTACCGTATTTTATATAATCCTCTACAGTCCACTTAAGCTCCTTTAGTTCCTTTGCATTAAGCATTTTTCTTGCTTCTGCCATAGATATGTCATTATTAATTGCAAATCTTTGATACCATGTGTTTATTTTACTCTCAAGCTCTATTTGTGCCTTTTGGTAAATATTTTCTATCTCACTGTAAGCTTTTATACCCTTATTGTGAGCAACTGCTTCAATTTGTGTGAATCTGTTTTGCCAATATGAGCTATTCGGCATTTACATCACCGCCTTCAGATTGAGCATTAGAATCCGCAAATGCTCCGTACTGCTCCTGTACTTGTTCTTCTTTTTGCTTCTTTATGCGCTCAAGCTCCTTTTTAACATCGTCAACCCAAGGATGCTGCTCTATGATAGTCTCGTCTGATAAGATGCCGACTGACTTAACACAGCTCTCTATCGCCTCAGTCTCATTGATCAGTATATCTCTGTTAAATGTGATAGTTGCTTCTTCATTTTCAAAATCACCGTATCCCATATTAGATAGATGCACTTTTACAAACCAAAGCAGATCTTCAAATGCCGCTTGTAATTCTGTCTCCATATCGTTTGCATCTAAATCTATGTCACTGTACATGCTCTGAATGTTCATCTGATTAGGATTGCCCGACATTCTATCGTCTTTAGCATCATACCCCATGCCGTTTTCTATCAAAGCTTTCTTGAATATCTCAATAATAGCCTTATAGTTATCTACATTGACCTTAACTTCCAGCGTATCAACTCCACCTTTTTCAGAGTCATTGCTTTTAACCTTAACCGCTCCATACAGTGCAAGTTTCTGCCTAAACTCTCCCAGATCCTGCCCATCGTAATTGCGAATAACAAGAATTGTATTTCTTGCGTCCTCTTGCATATTGTTTTCAAAATCTGAAAGCATTATGTTAATGCCATCTTGCAGAGATTTGACCTTTTTGATAAGAGGTGTGCCATCATGATACTTCATTGGCACTAACGGTATCCTACCCCAGTTATAGCTCTCACTCTCAGTATTTACATAAGTACTATATGGGGTATTATCATCGCCCCTTATAGCTTCACCATTTAGAATAAATCTATATACACCGTTCGGAGCATATACCTCAACCCTTTCCACTTCAGTCTTAGTACCGTTATATGTGTATTCGTCAGTTTTATATAATCTAACCGCCAATCTTACTCCGGTCTTTTCATCATCTTCCCAAAAAGGCAAAATCTCATATCCGGGAAATACCTTAAAGCTAAGTTGTCCTGTGATGTCGTAATTTGGGTATATCCATGCTATGCCGGTGTTTAACATATGCTTGCCCGCTTTTTTAATATTACGCATGAATTTTTTATTAAATATCTGTTTTAAGCACTCAAGATAAATTTCGTTATCTGCACTTACTACAAACGGCTGTCCAAAAAGGTAATTAGCCTTTTGATTAACAAGCTTAGCATACTGATTATCTATTATTCTATTGTTTGGAAGATTACTAACTTCTTGCAGTTCTCCGCCTTCTCCTATAACCATTCTTTTTCTTTTAAGGATATCCTGAACACCCTCATAATACATTGCGCCTTTCAGCTGCAATATTCTATCCGGTGATGCCTTCCATGCCATTATCTCATTTTTTAGAATGCTTATTCCGGTTATGCCTGTTATATTCTTTTTATTGAAAAATTGGCTGATCGCCATAATTATTTTCTTTATGAAGTCCACATTCTCACTCCTTTAATCAAAACTGTATACAGAACCCATTGATATGCCTTCAAGAGCATATCTCATTGCATCCATAAGATGATCAAAATCGTCAATGGGTTTATTGATCATATTTCCTGTCTTAGTATCCTTTGCCCATGTATAGTTAGATATCTCTGTGATAAAGTTTACACATCTTGGGTGTATTATTATGTGATAGTCTTGTATAAAGTCTATTCCGTTGATTTTACTATCGGGTCCTTTCCTTGCAGCAGTTATATGTGGTAAACCCAATATGTAAAGTCTATCAATGCTCTTTATCTCTGCACTATCTGCTCGTATTCGCTCTTTAGCGTACCCCATTCTTATAACTTCCTCCACTATAGCTTCGTTACTCATACCTTTCTTATACATCTCATCAAACACCCAAATTGTTTTACTCTTAGTATCTACAAGTCCACAAAATAAAGTACTTGGGTCATTTGTATATCCAAAGTCAAGTCCGAATACCGATTGAATAGTTGATATCTTCTTGACTTCGTTTATATCAAAGGCTTTTTCTTCCCAATTTTCATATATTAATCCGTCTACAATTCCCCACTCTCCAAGTCCGGCAACCTGATACCTTCGTGGATTATTCTTTTTCATTGATTCAAACACCTTTAGATCTGCCTTATCAAGCCATTCATTGCAAAGATAATTTGTAGTCATTGCCAGAACTTCATCATCCAGAGTGTCGAAGAACCTTTTCTTTATCCAGTGATGCTCATTCCATGGGTTTAATGTAATTGTTATCTGCTTAAACAGCTTTACATCATCAGGTATTGCACCTCTTATCGACTCGTCAAGCATATTAAAGTCGTTTTCATTTGATATCTCATAGGCTTCCTCCAACCATAACCAACAAAGATACCCCTGCTCTACTGTGATTGATGTGATCTTAAGTGGATCATCAAGGCCTCTGAAATAAATCTTTTGTCCAGTAGGTATGTAAGTCATCTCAAGTGGGGATTCTTTCACTTCCCAACTACTTTCGACCTTTAACCTTTTTATTGCCCATTTAAGCTCAGTAAAGCAACTATCTTTTAAGGTTCTAAATACCTTACGAACTACAAGTAAATTTGCCTGCGAATACTTCATTAACGCCCATATATACCATAGAGCCGTTGTTTTAGACTTTTTACTTGCACGACTACCCTTACAGACTCTATATCGACCCTTGTATCTCCAAAAGGTACCATAACCTTTACCCACTACCTCGGGCAGTTGAATTTTAACAGCATCAGTCTTCAAGAGCATCATCTCCGGATATAATTACTGGCACATTAGCAGTAACATCTAACTTGTCTTTAAATAATCCCATTCGCTTACCGAGTAGCTCCGCAGCTTTAAGCCTTTCCTTTTCATCAGGGGCTTTCTGCATAGGCTTTGCCTTGCTTACTCCCTCGCCTTGCCCCTCTATTACAACTACTTCTGAGCTGCTTTCACCTCTAAGGACTGAGGTAAGGTACTCTAGTACTTCTTGCTGATTGGCAATCTTTTTATCAGATAATTCCTTTAATCGTTCGTCTATATAGGTTTTGATATTAGGTTTTATTAGGTTTTCAACTCCTATAACATTTGCAGTCTTCTTACTGTAACCTGCTTTTATTGCTGCCTCTGTAGCATTTCCGCTGATAATATATTCATCAGCAAATCTTTGTTGTTTTATTGTTAATTTCAATATCATCAGCTCCTTTCTTAAAATTTACAAACAAAAAAGACAGCCTGCTGACTGCCTTCTTTGTGCCCGAAGTATTGATATATCTGTAAGGAGGTTTTATGAAAAAGCATACTTGCTATTTTAAAACTTCTCTGAAATAACTTGCAATTTTTATCATGTCTTTCATAATGTAATCGGTTGCAATGTGTAAAACCTTCCAGTCTTGTCCCAAGTTGTTCTTTATGGCAAAATCTTTAATAATTTCTCTATCTTTGTTGCTGTGAAATATCTTGCTATCTACTTCGATAACAGTTTTAATATCAGGAATAACGAAATCAAGTCTATAACTTGCTAGTTTTTGCTGCGGTATGATTCTATACCCTTGGTGCAGAAGTTCTATGGCTACGAAAATTTCTGGAATACTATCATATAATTCACATCTAGTTTTTGCAGCCTTTATTGCTCTAGAATATTCTTCTATATCTTTCCGCTTTAAAAACATCTTTTGAACTGCTTTGTCAAACTTTCTCTCTGCTCTAGTTTGTGGGTTCAATTCGTCTAATAATCTTTCTGTTAATTCTTTTTCTAGCGATTTCCATTTTTCTTTTTCGACCAACTTACAATAATCACATTTATATACATTTTTAATACTAAATGCACGCCTAAATACCGGCTTCCTACACACTGAACATGGAATTTTATACATTTTTCTACCGAATGCATCTCTCCCACGTATTACATCAAGTCCTAAATAATTTTCAATTTCTGCTTTAAAAATCACCGTACCTACACCTTTCCATAATATTAATTATACTACATATAGTGGTTCATTGTCAAGCATGTGTGCTATATATAGTATTAAAACGTTTTTCTGCCCTTTTCAATAAACTCCTCACACCGTCAACACCTAATCCTGTAGAATCAGATAACCAACTTAAACTTTTAAATTTTATGTACCTTTCTTTTAATGCCCACTTGTACCTTTCATTCACTAACTTATCAATTAATTGTCCTGCTTCTTCTCTTAATTCTACAAGCTTATCTATATCTTTGTTTATTGTTTCTTCAATCTCAACAAGCCTTACTGCTACATCGCTTATTTTATCTGCTGAACTGCTTGTTTGTACTTTTTCTGATAATCCTATTGTAGTTTTTTCCGCTATTGCCCTTATTTGTTCTCGTTCAAGCAACTTAGCATTTATGCGGTTGTCTAAATACTTAAGCTGCCGTAGGTACTCTTTAGCTGTCATTTGAATATGCTCCTTTTTTTAATAGTCATCCAGCTCGACTCCTTTCTGTTTACTTTAACAATTCATTCAGTTTTTCATATTCCTTGGAAATTGAGTTTTTGCGACTTTGTATTTCCTTTTTGAATTTTTCTTTTATAAATCCTATTACCTCTTCATGCATATTTAAGGGTATAACAGCTTCTGTAGCTCCCTCTCCTTCAATACTTCCATAAACTTTTATCCAGAACGGCTCCATAGCATTCAGCTTTTCCAGTTCACTTCCTATCTGCTCAATAAATTCGTTATACATGGCTATGTTTTCCATACACTCTTGCACATTTACAACCTTTGCCATTAATTCGACCTGTTCTTTCTCTGTCATCTTTACTCCTCCACCTTGTCATAACCGTAATCAATAAAACTGGCGACATAACTATAAATTTCTTCATTCATTTCTTCTTCGTTTTCAAAATCCTTCTCGTCCAATTCAAGCACATCTTCAAAGTTTATATAAGCGGTCACTCTATATTTTGCCATTATATTACCTGCCTTTCTTCTCCATCTTAAAATATCCCCCACTGTTCCGCCATTGCCTTGGCTATTCCCCTAAATGTCTTGCTCCTTACTGTTGATTTATTCTTTTGCCCTTGCACCTCATGCCAGCAACCGGCTTTACCGTTTGACCATCTACCATATATCTTTGCATTGTCGGGTTTCGGCAGGTCATTGGTTCTTAGGGGTTCAAGACCTTTAAGCCAAAGACAAGTTCTTTTCGTTACATAGCTTTCTTTATCATCCTCAGACTCTGCGAATTGATATGGCTCAATAATTTGATCGGGTTTTCTGTATACAGTATTCATTACCCCAACTGGATTTTCTATCGCCACCTTGTCGCAATTTACATTTGCGAATCTCATAAAGAACTCTTGCGCCTGTATCCTCTTTTTTGTCCTTGCGTTGATTTGCTCAAGTGTAGCACCCTTTAAGCTGTGACTTCTTGTCGCTGCATTACTGAGATATGTGCAAGGTGGGTGCGCAATTATCAAATCCCACTTGTCTACTGTATGATACTTGCCATCTTGTGTGAAAAAAGATACACTATGATACTCAAGTATTTTTAATACATCTTTTTGTATATGCCATTCTGGATATCCACCATAAGACAGCTCTATATCACAGCTATATGCTTCATGACCCAATAACCTAAACTCTTTACAGACAGTTTGGCTACATTCGCAAGCTATTAAAACTTTCATTCTGTTATCTCCTTTTCAATAGCCGCAATTACATCCGTAGCTTTCTTCTCTCCTATACCTTTGACATTTAATAATATCTTTTTAACTAAGCTGAGATCTAAGCTGGGTACAGATGCCTGCCCATCTTCAAATCCGATATCATACATTTTTTTAGCCCATGACATCATCTGATTATGGTCCATCTTTTTTATATTCAAGTATTCCTTCCTATTCAGTTCAAATTTCTTTTTAGCCATGCTTCCTCCTAAAATAAATTTAATTGTGTATCATCATATTCAGTTTTTTTATTTGTTAGTTTCATCTGATAGTCTATTTTCAGCCTTTTCACACGCTTTTTATCGTTATAATTTGCCATATAGTTATTATCCACTGGCGGTGGTGTAGGTATGTAATATTCTTCCGGAAGTGGAATACATTCTTTTGAGCATATTTCATTTATACACCTTTTGTAATAAATAATATGGTTTCTTGCTAGGTTCATATTAGAGCCATCAGCCCATTGAGGATCTGTGCAGCCATTGTCATTTATATATTTCCAACGCTCAACTCTTTCTAGTAGTGCCTCAGTATAAGATTTAAGGTCTGATTTATATTTTTTCATAGCCACCTCCTTAAAATAGACATAACTGTTTGTCACAATCATAGTTCATCCATATCACTTCTTTTGCTTTCCTCATACTTTGCGTTAGGCTATAACCTGTTTTTTTCCTCCAATTCCGCAACGCATCATTGTATAGACCTGACTCATAGCCGCTTATTATAATCTTACTTTTGCTCTCAAGTACGGTATTAAGCAAGTCTTCATGGTCTTTATTGCTCATCTCAAAATTGTATTGCTTCGTACTTCTTGTTTCCAATACATACGGAGGATCACAATATATCAGACACTTAGGATTGTTAAACCTTCTTATAACTTCTATTGCTGGCCGCTGTTCAATCTGTACTTCTTTAAGTCTTGCTGCAGCTTTCATGATAAGGTCGGGGATTTTGTTCCAAGATTGCAATGCATACGCTCTTTCTCGTCCTTGCACATCGTTCTTCCATCCTACCTTTGAGTTACAGCGAAAACCATGACTCATGTTTATCTTGATACAAAACTTTAAGGCTCTATCAAGCTTTGTATCGGTTGTTTTGTATGGCTGCCTATATACATTTTCATACACCGCCCTCGCATATGGCGTCATATGAATTTTAGCGGCCAGCTCCTCTGGCATATCTCTTACCACTTCAAAAAAATTAACTACCTCTCCATCTAAATCGTTAATTGTTTCGATATTTGATTGAGGCTTATTAAAGAATACCGCACCACTTCCAAAGAATGGCTCTATGTAACTGTGATGTGTGGGCATATTCTCTATTATCCAATCAGCAATTCTCCACTTTGCCCCGGGATATTTTAATATTGCATTCAAATTATTCTCCTTATATTTTTTATTTAATCATCACCTTGACTTTCAAAAACCCACACAAGCACCCTTGGATCATCTTTATCAACGTCGAAACGATCCTTAAAGCCCTCCACATTTCTCCAACCGTCATTTTTGATAAGTCCGGTTTCAATCATTGCGTCAAGTATGTACTTCTTAGCACTTGCTATGTTGTCTTTATCCCTTCTTTTATTCTTTTCATACCAGTAAAAATTTATTCCTACCGGTTCTCTGCATTTGCAGCCCTTAAGCCCCTCTTCATATATAGCCGCCTTGACCATATCCATGTTTTTTCTCTTAAGCTTGTTTCCTGTTGCCCAGCATTTTCTGTTTGCAGCAATAAGTTCGTTGAGTCCTGCAAGGCTGCCTTTTATTGTAAAGCTAATCATTGCTTTGCCCCCTTATATCTTCAAGTAATCCATTTTTATTGTTGATAGTAGTTCCTATCTCTGTCATCTTTGCTCCTGCTGCCTCAAGTATTTCCCTAAGCCTTGTCGGTAGCTTGTTGCGTTCTTTTTCTCTTTGTAATACAGTTCTGTAATTTCTTATAAAATTAGACTGTATTACACTCTGAACTGTATCGATTTCCATGCCTGCCCATTCTTGTAAGACTTCAAATCTTCCCAGTGTTTTTTGTACCACTAAGGGAAGCTTGTCAAACTCTTCTTTTGCATGATAACTTGAGTTTGATAATGCCCTATTTACAATTCCCCACGCTTCCATTTCTGTCATATCAAAGCTTTTTACCGGTATTTTGTCTATCAGTTGCCCGGGTGTCGGGGCAAATCCTTTCGTATCACTTAAAATATACGAATGTAATGCAGCCCTTATGTGTTCAAACTGATAAGAAGAAAGTATTGCTGTCCATGTATCTACTGTAGCCGTTATATCTGCCGGCTTGTAGTTCGGATAGGTATATGTCATTATCATTATGATTTCTTTTACTTCATCTCTTGTCATACTTTATCCCAGTCTATGACCCCTCCTTGATTGTGGTTATTGAAACTCCTGCTGCTATTGTTATTACTTTTTAATCCATATAAGTCTTGCCAGTTATTCATAATAGATTGATTAAGGACCTCTATCGCTTTGTCATTATCCATGTGTTCGTTTACTGTAGATAACTCTTTTAATTTCTTAACTAACAGATCTACTGTATGTTGTGTAGAAATCGGCTTTTTGATTTTCTCTCTCATTTTGGCATATTCTAAAAAAGCCTCATTCAGTTTTTCATCATAAGAAAAATAAGATAGATCTATCTTCTCTTTCGCCCCTGTATTTTTATTTACTTTGTTTTCCTTTACTTTCCTTTCTTTTAAAGGGTTTTTCTCGGAAATACTATGGTTTTTCTCGGAAATACTATGGTTTTTCTCGGAAATTGCTTCATTTTGGGTTACTTTAATAAAAGAAGCCGTTTCCTCTTTGCTTAAAAGCCAAATTTCACCATTAACATCTACGGTTCTTTTTTGACCTTTCATAGCTTCCTGATATCTTTTTTGTATTCCTGGTGAGGTAATTGTAGTGACCGGACTAGCAAGTATGCTTATCTGTGTAAGTAGTGACCGACTAGCCAAGTATTCCATTATCTGCTTTATAAACCCCTCGGTTAAGCCAAGGTCTGTCATCATGTTATCAATGCAATCATCGTCATAGATCAAGTAATATCCCTTATCTTTATATGCTTCACATAGAATCCATATATATAAGACGATGCCGTCATTTCCGAACCTTGCCCTTAAGGCTTTTATACGCCTATCCGAATAAAAAAAGTCTGTATCAAAGGAAAAGTAAAGCAAACCCTGTTTTTTTGGTCTTGCCATTCAGTTACCTTCCTTAATGGATTGTCCTTTGTATTGGAGCAATTGTAGTGACCGGACTAGCAAGTGTGCTTATCTGTGTAAGTAGTGACCGACTAGCCAAGTATGCAATTGCTTTATCCAATTACAGCGGACTATAATGGCTTTCTTTCGTAACATATCCCTGTGATATAAGTAAGCCAAATGACGTAAATACTACGTCTACAGTTACATTTGCATTTTTTAACGTGGTTTACTTCCACAAGAGTATATATTCATAAGTTCGGCTTTTATAGCAGCTTATCCGACCCTGCTAATAATTTGGCTTTTATAGTAGATTAGTCCAACCCTACTGTTAAAGTGTGCTGTTTTAATGAGATTATCCAGCCCCTCAAAGCTTAATTACAACTTTTTAAGGTCACCATTTTAGATACCCTTAAACTTGTATATTATTACTCATCATATTGAGATATGCTTATCAGCATATATAAACTTCTTTCCCGGTTGCAGCCTGCACTCTTTCCTTAAATGCCTCTGCATTGCTGTTGTCATTGCTTAAATGCAAAAGATATATCTGTTGCACTGTGCTGAGGTCAAATGCCTCTAGTGTCTTTATTGCTGTATCTATACTCATATGAGAAGTTATTACTCTTTTTGCTCTTGAAGAATCTATATAATTACTTCCTGTATTATTTACAATTACATCCGGATCATAATTTGCTTCAATCAAAATATGAGTAAGACCTTTGAATCTATAACGGATATAATATGTATCCGTTACATATAAAAGCTTTTCTTTAGTTTCCTTACTGTATATTAAAAATCCCAAAGGTTCAGGTACATCATGCTCCACATCAAAAGGAAGTATTGCAAAAGTACCTGTTTCAAACTGTTCCAAGGTTTTTACCCTATGGATACGGTGTCCGCTTAACTTTGCCATATCTATAGTACCTTGGCTTGTATAAATATCTACTCCTAGCTTAGCCAAATCCTTTGCCGATTTTACATGGTCGCTATGAGCATGTGTAATAAGACAACCGCTTAACTTTGATACACAATAACCGCAACCTGCTTGGATTCTTGCTAAAGGTATACCTGCATCAAGCAGCAAACTGTTTTTACCGTCACTTATATAATATGCATTTCCGCTGCTGCCTGATGCTATAGGTTTTATTATCATTAGAATTCAGGTAAGTTACTTACGGTCCCTTCGGACTCTTGCGGTTGATTATCAATACTATCCGTTGTTTCCGGTATTTTTTCAGGCTTTGTGTCTTCTTTTACCTCTGTCATAGACTCATTCTCTATATCTATCACTATCTGACCTGAGTTAGAGTCTATAAGCTCCTGTGCTTCCATTTCTGCCATTCTTATCTCCTGCAACTTCATATGTTGATATGCATCATCTATCTTCTTAGGATCTCTTGGCATATTCTTTGCACTGTAAACCTCTCTTTTTAGAGTTTTTAAGCACATCTCTTCAAACCATCCGTCCGTCTCAACCTCTTTTTTCTTACCCTTCTCCCAAACAGTCTTTGTACCGCCCCAAAACTCTCCGGCTGCCTTTTCAGGTCTTCGTTTCATGATATCTTTTAAGGTCATTATTACAAGTTTGTTTTTTTCAGGTTCTTTATATTCTATATATCCGAAACCGCCTATGATCTCTCCTCTGTCAAAAGCATTGTTTATTTCAAACACATAGCTTTCAACCTTATTATCATGACTACGCTTTATCGGCTTAAATGTGTCTGTGCTATATACAAGTTCTGTAGTTACCGATACCGGCT
The DNA here is from genome assembly GCA_905373785.1 of uncultured Johnsonella sp. Classification (GTDB taxonomy): domain Bacteria; phylum Bacillota; class Clostridia; order Lachnospirales; family Lachnospiraceae; genus Johnsonella. Next base: position 18,354 of record CAJPUK010000016.1, read on the forward strand.
TTTCTAAAGCATACTTAAGTGCAATATACTGTATTCCGTTATATCCCGGCATAAGGGTTATTGTGTACATCTTAGTACCCGATTTACAGGTCTTATTATTATTCTTAAACGGTATTGCACTGAGATGATTGTTCTGCATCATGTCAAGTCCCATCCTTGCATAATGAACTACATCAAGTGCAAGTGCATTCAGATCTACAGTATTCCATGTGATCGGATTAGGATCATCATAGGTATGGTCTGAATTATTGGTATTCTTATACAGACGCTTTTCTTCAGCTGCTTTTAAAGCTCTATCTATAGCAATAAAGTACCCCTGTATAAGCTGCCTTTGATAATCAGTAACCTGTATAGCTCCTGCGGTACTTCCGAACTCTCTGAGAACCTTACTTGTAAACTGTTCACTATTATTTGCCGGAAGTAACTTTTGTTCTTCCTGAGTTGCTACTTCTGTTGTTTTTTCCTTTGTTGCCATATATTAATCCTCTCTTTCAAAATTTATAATCTTATCATTTTTAGACACGATCAGCTTGATAAGCTGTGTCTTTGTTTTATTGAACTTAGTTACTGACTCTGCATTATCCAAAAACAGTGGCATTTCAACCCCATAATACTCTGAAAGCGTATCTATAAGTTCAAGACCTGCATTAATTCTTGCTGCATTATTTGCACTCTTAAAAGGTACTAAGCCGGTCTGACAAGGTATTAATGCCTCACAGTCATCTGCTATACCTCCATTTTGCTGTTCAATGAAAAGCCTGAACTTAAGTGTCTTGAAACGGCTGTTTATCTTCTCATCAAGCAACCTTGTTTTTGCTTTTATAAACTGTTCGCAAAGATACAGTCCTTTTGTAAGCTCTTCATACTTTCCTGCAAGCTCCTTTTCTTTTTCTTCAAGCTCTTTTATTCTCAGATCCTGCCTCTTAACCAGTTCTATCTGAGCTTTTTTACCTTGTTCTTTTTCAAGTTCTTCATTTAGCTTGCTGATTTGAGTCTTTATTGCATTTTCTGTTACATTTGATGCAGCCTTTATGTCATTTTGCATTGATTTAAGTCTTTCAAGTTCTTTATTTAATTCCATATATCCTTGAGTAGACTTATATGGAGTCATGTCTACTAAAGAACTTTCTGCTTCACTTATAAGCTGTGATATCTTTTCTTTCTTGCCCTTAAGCTCTTCAAGTTTTGATTCATAAGCTTTTATTTCTTCTTTTTTACTTTCTATCAATGCCTTACTGCACTCAACTTTTCCCTTTTCATTAATGTCGGCAAGACGCTTAGCCTTTGCTATGTTAAATATCTTCTTTGATTCCTCTACTTGTTCTTCCGGAAGTTCTCTTTTACAGGTAGGACAGACAGTCATACCGCCCCATTCCTTAACATTTTCCTCTGTATATTCTTTAAGCAAAGACTCTCTTTTTGATATGATTCGATTAAGATCGTATTCACTTTCATTATAAGATGCAGATATATGCAGTATTTCTTTATCCGTATCTGAAAGCCGTTTTTGCAAGTCATTTATTCTTGCAAAAGTAATCTTATTCTTATCATTCTCAATTTTTATATGTTCCGTTTCTCCTACTGATATTTTCCTTTCAACTTCTGATATCTGATTAAGTATTGATAACAGTGCAGCATTCTCTTTATCTGAAAGCTCAAGTTCAAGTTTTCTTTGCTCATCCTTTATAGTTTGTATTCTTTCATTTATAGCGGAAGGAATAAGTTCATTGATGTCCGGCTTTGCTTTTTGTGCCTCATCTATTCTTCCGGGAATACCTTTAAGTTCTTTATCCGTTAATGACCTTTCCTTATCTGCGATCTGTCTGTACTCATCAACCGTATATAACTCCGTGGTATCCCCTTTTTTTATTAGCATAGTACTAAGCTCTGAAAGCTCAGGGGTTTTAGCTATAACATCTTCAAAGTCTACATCACCACATATCTCAAGAAGTATTTTTCTTCTGTCTGTTGCTTTCATGTTATCTAAAAAATAGTCATATGCCGTGAGCATCTTTGCAAGCTCTTCACTTTTGTAAAGTTCCAACAAAGTCTTTTTAAATCCTGTTTCATTGACCGGTACTCCGTCTACCTCATAATCTGTAGAATGTCCTGAAAGTATGGGATTAGCACTGCCCCTTACTGTTTTGTAGATTTCATGAAAATCTTTTTTTAACACCATTTCTGCCCCTGTATCAAGTTGCAATGTAAGCTCTACCACATGGTTAAGCTTATGACTTCCTATAGTCTTAGGTGTATAATTTTTCTCCTGTGTAGAAGGCTTCCCATACATAAGCCATGTAAATGCATTGTATATGGTACTCTTACCGGTACCGTTATCTCCGTATATAGAGCAATCCTTGCCTTGTATATCAAACTCTAATTTTTTTATACCTTGAAAATTTTCAAGTTTTATTTTTAATATTTTCATTCCGCTCCTTTTGTGATACAATCACAGTTGATTAATGTTTGTTTTGGCTTACAGCTTCTCTTCCTTAAAGGGCTGTAAGCTCTTTTTATTGCTGTAAAGTAGTATATCTGCAAAGCTTACTATCATTTCCTTACCTGTCTTAAGTACCTTTATTTTAAGCAAGTTAGGATACAGTTTAATGACTTCCACTCTGTCTGTTTTCTTTTTAGGTTTTGAACTGTCTGTAAAATCTTCAGAACTAAAGCAATCATATGTGTAGTCAAACCTGTCACCAATCCTAATAAGCTGTTTAAGTTCCTTAACGCCTATTCCGGTTTGTCTCATATTTCCTGAATATTTAGCCACTGCCATATCTACATCACCTCTCTGTAATGACCACTTTTTCGCATAAATTCAGGTATATTCAGATTTACTTCTTCCTTTTCTTCTTTTATCTTTTTCTCAAAGATTAAAGAAACCACACTATATGCATCAGTTATATTGCAACTGATATGAACTAATGTACTATCGCCTACCTTTATATGATCTAAAAGTTCTTTTAACTCCATATCTGCATGTCCTCCCTAAGTATCTTTTCCAATGCTTCAACTACTTCTTGATAAGTATGCACAAGCTCAGATCCTGCAAAACGCTCATCTTTTTCATGGTCATAATAACAACTGTATGATTTAGTTGGTTTGTCTTTTTGCCATTGTCCTTGGCATACTTCAATATCCATTGTTTTTATATGAGCATATAATCTGAAATCCACCTCTCTTTTGCCAACGACATTGATTTGCAAGCATAATTCAACTAGCTTTTTTATCTTCATTGCTTCCTGACTTGTCATAATTACCTCCTTTATATTTACACATCCTTGCCTAAACACTTATTCAGCTTGTCCTCATATATCCAATACCTGTGATTAGTACCACCACCTTTTGATACATAACCTATGTCAATATCCTTATTTCTCATTAACATCCTGAGAGTACATTCAGCCATACCTAATCGCCTTGCAGCCTCTTTAGTTGACACCCTCTTACTTTCCATGATTTCATTTTCTTCCACTTATGAATCACCCCCCTGCTCTTTATCATAAATATAAAATGCTACTGTCATCATTGCTATGACTGCCAATATACTTCCTAAAACCTGCATTACTCCTCCTCGTACTCTTCGTAAAAATCATGTCGAGTGAGTAGATTTGCTCTAAACATTGCCATATGAAGTGGAATTAGAGCACAAAACTCGTATTCTTCATATCCGTCTTGGTCTACTTCATTAATAACTGATTTGGCTATCTCAACCCCATTTTTGTACAAAGTTTTTGTATACCTGCGTCCAAAATCCCCACAACTCATATTGTCATAGATGAATTCGTATTCTTCACCCTCATATTCAAAAACGGTTTTCTTAAGCGGCTGGTGATACCCACCGCCATTATTAGACTTGTCAGGGTCATAAAATTCATTCTGTTCATGTTCTACTTGCTCTAATATCTTTATTTCACTCATTTTTTTACTTTCTCTCTTTCTCATATTGTATATATTTACATTCTTATTAATAAATTTTATACTTTCACTTACAGGCTATGCCAAGCCGAGTAAATAAAAGGAGGTTTTTATTATGCGTGATTACTCACAAGCTGCCCATGATTTGGCTATTGCTGCTATCCAAGCAGAACTTATTAAAGGTAGTATAAATTTAGAACCATTTGCTTTAGCAACAACCTATCATGGCTATTATCATGATTTTCTATATGAGCTAAATAAAACTGCTCAAGAAGAATAATTCTATTAGCAGCTAATCTGATTACAGGTTGGCTGCTTCATAAAGTTCATAAAATCCTCTCCAACCGTTCTCAAGACTTTGTTTTACTATTGCTATTTTCTTATTTTCATCATTCGTGAGTCTGCTTAATATCCTTAGATTGTGACGCATATACTTATAAGGATTTTTTGTATAGTACTCAATGAGTACCGCTCTCAGTTCCTCATTATCTGTATATTTATTAATTACTTCTGTTAAATTCATCTTTCCTCCTGTTTACTTTTTACATTCATCTCCTTACAATACCCTTATAGGTGTTGCCGCATCTAAATACTGTTGAAAGGAGAATGTTATGGCTACATTTAATAATGCTAAACTAATAGAACTTGTTAAGGATATTACTATTGCAAAGTTGTCTTCCAATAATTCAGTAGCATCCGATATAAGTGGTAAAGATACTGCTGAATTCATGCAAGCTATCTATGACAAATTAGTAGAGCTTAATAACAAAGACAACTAAAAATTTTTCCACAATTCTATTAATTCATGTGCAAGTAGTGGTAGTATGGTCAATTCTTCTGCCACTACCGGCACTTGCTTTTCAACTATACTTTCAATCTTTTTTAATAATAGTTCTTCTAACTTTTCCTTGTTCTCTTTCATGCTACTTCCTTTCTACACTGTGTTCTTTGTGTTATAAGAGTTTATTTCATCATCTCACGCAAAGCAGCAGAACGTCCCTGATAGTCAGAGATGATTTCACCTGCCATTTTTTGAATATCAAATTCTACAATCAAAGACCCATCAAGTGTCCAAAACTGTGTGATATTTCTGAATGGGTCTTCTTCTGTCCCTGCTCCTCTAACTGCAACTGTTTTTATTACCTGTATTACATCAATGAATGTAACCGCATCCGGTCTTACTTCAGCCATAGTTCCTCCTGTTATAAATTTTTAATTCCCATCTACTGCCCTAATCAAATCCGCCAGAGCATTTATCATATTCGGCAACTCATCAAGCTCATACTCCTTGATTTCAGGAATTAGGCTTGTTTTTGCGATTATATAATCGCAAATGTGATCTATTGTCTTTTCTATCTTTGCTTGGTTTTTCATTACGGTCCTACACTATCCTATCTTTATCATTTTGCTTGGCTAAGCTTTGTCCGAACTTAACGCCTTGCAAGAACTGATAGAAACTTTTTTGAGTTTCACCGTCCATACTTCCTATGAACTTCAAAATGCTTTCAGCTTCTTTTATATTCTCACTGCTAAGTATTATTTGAATGTTGTTAGCCATGTTATTTTTCTCCCTTCTCTTGTGTTGATGAACTTATAATAGCACCGTGTTTTGTGTTTGTTAACACTTATATTGCTTTTATTTGTAAA
>CAJPUK010000017.1 GCA_905373785.1 uncultured Johnsonella sp.
TATAAGATCTGATTCAGGATAATTATCCTTCCACTGTGTTTTATTTCCGTTTGCCTTCATAAAACTTCTCGCAGTTTCATAAATTTTATTGATAATCGGCAAATCTTTTTCCTTCGCCAATTTAATACTATATTTTTCCACGCTAAAACCTCCCGTGTATAAGATTTTTCAATTATATATAAATATTTGTATTTTGTATACCTATTGGAGTAGACAAATAGCCACTGTTTATGTTGCCAACTCCCCGATAGATCACATAGAATATACAGCACTATGATAAACTGATCATCCATATGCGTTTCTTAAAAATAATAAGTGATACAATAAGTCTGAATATTTCTTCTGTGGTAAGTAATGTATATACGCCTACAATTCCCCACTTAAACACATATGCTGCAAGCAGACAAAGAGGAATTCCTATACACCATGTTCCTACAATGTCAATAATCATTATAATTTTTGTATTGCCTCCGCTGCTTATAATGCCTCCTCCAAGAATCATGTTTTCAACCTTGACCGGAGCATATAAGGCAAATATGACAAGAAGAATTTTTCCAAGCTCTTTTACATTATGATCCACCCGGTACAATCCGGTATAGGCTCCTGCCGACAAGATAAGCATTGTTGATACAAAGACCGAACCTATTAACCCCGCAATCATAATTTTCCGAGATTCCCTATATGCATCCTCATACTCTTTCCTTCCGAGCCTCTTACCGACCATAACGCCGGCTGCAGCCGACAAACCGCTTAAAGCACCCACAATAAGCCCTTGAACCGGAGCTGTAAGCATATATGCCGCAAGGTTTGCCGTATCAAGATGCCCATACACCCCGGATTCCACATTCTGCCCCAAGCTCCAGAGAAACTCACTTACAAGAATAGGTATAAGCATTATAAAATAATCCGGGATACTTATTCTTTTAAAATGCAAGGACAATATCGGCTTATCTCCATCTTTTTTAATGCAAATAATAAATCCGATAACGATAAATACCAGATTAAATAACTGAGACAAGGGTTGCAATTGCTGCACCTTTTATTCCCATAGTAGGAAACCCTGCTTTTCCAAATATAAGCATATAATTAAGTCCTGTATTTACAGCTACAGCCGATAGACTTGCCAAAAACGGTATGACTGCATGCTCCTTACAGCGCAGCCATGTGGATAAAATTATACTGATTGCCATCGGAATGTATGAAAATGCTATAATACGAAAATACACAGTACCCGTATTTATAATATCCGCATCCTTTGTATACAGTCCAAGAATATGTGCCGGGAAAATTCCTGATGCCAACAAAAACAATGCAGATATTATTACTGCAGCGATCAGGCTTACATCAAAGCTGCTCCATGCTTCTTTCATATCCTTTGCTCCGATAAACTGTGCTGTTAATATCCCTGCAACAGTGCCTACAGTACCGGTTAGCACAGAAAAAATCAAAGAAAAATTACCGCACAGTCCGACTGCCGATATATTTATTTCTCCCAGCTGACCAATCATTATCTGGTCAATAATTGAAAATGATGCCTGTAACATGCTCTGTAATGTAACAGGAACAGCTATTTTACATAAGGATTTAACAAACTCTGACATTATAATTTCCTTGTACTTTCTCTTTTTATAAGTTTTACCGGAAGAACTACTCTTGTACCGAAGTCCCTTCCTTCACGCATATCTTCAATACATTCAATTGCGGTCTTTGCCCTTAAATCTGCGTCCTGATGAATCGTAGTCAATGCCGGAATGCTTTCCCTGCTTGCCATACTGTCATCCATCCCTATTATTTGCAAATCTCTCGGAATCTGCACACCCCTCCCCTGTAAAAATTGCATAAAATCCAGTGCATAATAATCGGATACTGCAAAAACTCCGGTAATACCAAGCATTGAAAGTTCCAAAAACTTGTCCCTATAAAATTGCACTCTTTCTTTTTTTGTATTCGGTATTTGCCAAATTACAGTTTCCCCCGGAGCAAAGGCTTTGCAAAATCCGTCAATACGCTCCTTGTCCATACATATATAATTATCTGAAATACATAATGCCTTTTTATGTCCCAGCTTCTTAAAATATTCCCCTGCCTTATAACCTCCGTCATAATGATCAATCACAAGATTAACAAATTTTGAACTTTTATCAAAATAGCCGTCATATACAACAAAGGATATCCTCATCTGATTTCGCAGTTTTTCATAATTCGCTTCACAAAATCCCATTAGGATCAAACCGTCCATATTCCACATTGAAGCAAATACTATGATTTCATTGATATCTGTTGTTGTTTTTATCATAAGGAAATATCCTTTTTTATTTACCTCGTGAGAAAGTGCGTTTAATGATGACATCACAAATCCATCTTCTAAAACCCTGCCCTCATATTTAGGATGGTCATTGACTACTACTCCGATAATTCTCGAATTATTTCTTGCAAGCAAAATTCCTGCCATATTGGGAATATATCCGGTCTTTTCAAGTTCCTGCTGAACCCTTTTTACCGTTTCATCCGAAATTTTTCCGGTTTTACCGTGGATCACATTTGAAACCGTCGCTGTACTAAGACCCAGCGCATCTGCAACATCAACGATCCTAACTCTGCTTTGTGACATATTATTCCTTCTTTTTTTGTTATTCTGAACAGGAAGGATAAATCCTCCTCTCAACGAACCCATTGTACATTAGGAATGTAGCTTTTACAACGGTTAAACGCATAACCCGTTACAAAATTCATGTCTTATTTTTATAAGTTTTTACTAAATTAATAAAAATCATCTATTATATCAAAATAGAGCGTTGCTCATAAATAATCATTTATCTGTTTGCAACGCCCCTTTTATACATTTATCTATCCTCTTTTTATACTCCTCTTAAATGCCCTTAAAAAAGTATTTTTTTGTATAACCCACCGGATATACAATTTCATCTGTAGCAATATCCATTTACATAACGCTAAAGTTATTTCAATCACTTACATAGCAGGTGCTTTATTTGTTCTCTTGTAAGAACAAAGCTCTTACCTACAATAAAAAAGCTGTACTACAGCTTAGTGTAATACAGCCTTTTTCGGCTTACAGCCATCTATTATTGCAAAGCACTTCGGTCACTTAAGGTAATTTCTATTTCTTTTTCTTCATATTCACTATCCTTAAGCCTTTGTACTGTTAGTTTTACCTTTTCTCCACTTTTATAATAAGAAAGTATGTCTTTAAGCTCCTCCATATTCTTCACAGATTGTGAGTCAACCTTGGTAATAATATCCTTTTCTCTTAAGTCTGAGTCGGCTGCCAAACTGTTTTCAACTATTTTGTATACATATATGCCTCTTGGCATATCATAGGCCTCCGCTACATCCTCACCTATATTCTTTCCCTGTATTCCAAGATAGCCTTGACTGTTTTCATCTACCTTATCACTTCTGGTCTCTTTACTTGAAAGCTCGGATATTATATCCTTTACCTTGGATATCGGTATGGCATAACCCATACCTTCTACTTCGGTTGATGCGTATTTTGCGGTATTGATTCCTATTACCTCCCCACTCATATTAAGTAAGGCACCGCCTGAGTTACCCGGGTTTATAGCCGCATCTGTTTGCAATAAATTCTTTATAGAAGAATCCTTAGTTGTCACCTCTCTGTCTATTGCACTTACATAACCTACGGTAACAGACTGTCCGTAGCCAAGGGCATTACCTATAGCTACCACTCCCTGTCCTACCTTAAGCTCGTCAGAGTCTCCCATACGTGCTACTGCTATTTTCTCTAAGGTCTCAGACTTTATATCTTCAAGCTTAACCGCTATTATAGCTATGTCATTTTCAGAATCTCTGCCTTTTACGCTCGCCTTAACCTCTTCATTATCTATAAATACCACACTTAAGTCCTTGGTATCCTCTACAACATGGTTGTTGGTTACAACCAGAAGTTCCGTATCATTCTTACCTATTATTATACCTGAACCGCTTGAAGGTGTATCGTAAGTCTGTCCCTCTCCAAACCATGAGTAGGTCTCTACCGAAGTTGTACCCTTAATTGCCACTACCGAAGGCATGGCAGACTCGGCTATAGGAGAAACATCCGCAAGTGCAGATGATGAATTATTGGCTGTAGTTACTGCGGTACCTGCCTCCTTAAGCTCCACACTGCTTACTTCCGGAACCTTTTTACTTAATTCTGTGCTTTCTTCCTCGGTCTCCATTAAACTTGTAGCCAGATTATTAACTCCGAACATGGTACCGCCTGCTATTGTTCCAAATAAAAGGGCTGCCGCACTTATTCCTACTATTCTCTTGAAGGTGGAACCTTTTTTACGTGATTTTACAGTCTCTTGCTTCGCTGCCTCATTTTGTCTTTTGTAGCTGCTTCCTTGAGCATCGGTATGTGCTGTGCTGCTTTGCTGTGCATAGCTGCTGTCATGACTTACATTTTCTGCTCTATCTTGCTGCATATAGCTGCCGTCATAGTCCGCTTTTTCAAATTGAGTTTCTGTATAATTTGCAGATTTGCCTGCTAAGCTGCTATCTTCATAACTTTCAACACTGTTACCGGAAATATGGCTATCATCACTGTATGTAGCATCCGTGCTCTGTGCAAAATATTCAAAATCGGTATCGGTATTGTGTGTAAGGGATGTATTTTGTATACCGTTGTCATTGTCCGGTGTCAAACCTGCACCGCTTTGTATAGGCTCCTGTCTGAAATCGGCATAATTCGTACTCTCAAAGTTACTTATACCAAAGCCTGTATCCTGTCTTACTTCTTCTGCATTTACTTCATTATTCTTATTGTTTTCATTATTATCATTATCAAGTCCATGTAAATTATCTACTGACATATACGTCCTCCTTATATTCACATATTCTATATTTATTTTTTAATTTATTAAAAGCTGTAGTAATTATCATTATAAAAAGCATTGGCTTCCTTAGCTTTCATGTCGCTAATTCTACCAATGCTTTGTGTATAAAATGTGTATTATTAAGGTAGTATTTGTGTTTATTGCGGTTTGTTTTCTACAGTAGGCAGATTAGCTCCCGGACCTTCCACTGCCGTGGTACTCGGTGCTGCTGTAGTACTATGTGTACTTGATGCTGCCGTACTTGCCGCACTTGAGCTTTGTGTACTTGATGCCGTGCTTGATGCATTTGAGCTTTGTGTACTTGATGCCGTGCTTGAGCCCGGTTTTGAGCTGCTGCTTTCTTCACCCGAAGAAGAGCTGCTTTGCTTTGAGCCTGACTCTGAAGAGCTTGACTTCGTACCCTGCCCTGATTCCGAACTGTTCTTTGATGTTACATCCGTATCCGGCTCTTCATCGATCCATATGGTTTCTCCGTTACTGTTGGTTTCATACTCTCTGCTTGCCTTGCTTGAAGACTTACTTGAATTACTTGAATTGGAAGACTCTTCCGCCTCTTTACTGCTTTGAGTTTCGGCTTCGGTCTTCTTTGACTTTTCACCCTTTCCGCTTGACTTTCCTCCGGAGTAATTGCTTGTTTGATACTCTATTTCATTACTCAATTCCTTTACAGTCTTTGAAACTGTATAAACCTCGTCCCCGAACAGGAAGGTGTGCAGCTTGGATACATTTTTTTCCAAAGTATTAGGTACCACTATTGCTCCCTTTGCTCCCATATTCATTTCTTTTCTATCCTCGGGAAAGCCCATGGTATCTACTATCTTGTATGAGCCTATGTCTGATATTACGTCAAGTCCGTCCTGCCAGGTAAGGTTGGTAGCGACCATTGACATCATATTACCTACAAGGTCGTTAAGTGTTTTAAGATCGGATTTCTTTGCCTTATCCAAAGCTAATTGTATAACTCTACGCTGTCTTGCCGTTCTTTCATAGTCGGAGTCCATATAACGAAGTCTTGCATAAGCCACCGCCTGTATACCGTCCAGATGATGCATACCCGGTTCCTTAAGTTGCACTGAACCTATATTGGTAGATTTTACCGTTTCGGTAATATAACTGTTTATATATCTGAACTCCGGCTTTGTAATCTCAACATCCACACCGCCCAGTATATTGATTCCGGTGGCAACCGCCTTCCAGCTGAAGGTTACATACTCGGTAATGTTAAGATCCAAGTTCTTATTGATAGCCTTAAGTGCCTGTTCCGGACCACCTATAGCATAAGCCTGATTTATCTTATTAAACTTATCATATCCTGTATTTAAGTAACTGTCTCTGAAAATACTTGCAAGTCTTACCTCAGAGGTGGCAAGGTCTATATTTGCAATTATTATAACATCGGAGTTATACCCCTTTCCGACTCCCGAGTCTCTTGAGTCTACACCGAATATGGCTATGGTTCGGTAGCCTTCCATCTTTTTAATAGTTTCGACACTGATGTCGTTATTCTTAACTTCTTCTTTATTAACCTCTATCCTTTGCACCTTATTCAGTTGTTTCGACACATAAGCATAGGAGAAAATAACTCCTAAAGTAAGAACCTCGGCTACTGCAAGTATGATCCACTTTACAACATTGGAAATTCCTTTGCCTTTTCCCCTTCTTGAGTCGTTTTCGACTCTTTGGCTGTTTCTCATTCGACTTCTTCCCGGTCTGTTTATATCTTCTCTACCCATGTTTTCACCTTTCATTTGCAATTAATATGCATTTTTATTAATAAAACCTTTAAACACCGTTAAAAACAATATTTTTAAATCAAGACCTATAGTCCAGTTTTCTATGTAATACAGATCATATTCTATCCTTTTTTCTATGGATGTATCCCCTCTGTATCCGTTTACTTGAGCCCAACCCGTAAGCCCCGGTCTTACCTGATGTTTTATCATGTATTGAGGTATCTCCTCTTTGAACTTTTCTACATAATAAGGTCTTTCGGGTCTCGGACCGATAAGACTCATATCCCCTTTAAGTATATTAAAAAACTGCGGAGTTTCATCTATACTGGTTTTTCTTATAAACTTACCTATAGCGGTAACTCTCGGGTCATGCGGCGTAGTCCAAGCCACCTTTTCAGCCTGCGGTGCCTGAAGTTTCATAGAGCGAAACTTATACATCTTAAAAGCTCTGTTGTGCAGCCCCACTCTTTCCTGTGAGAATATAATAGGTCCTTTACTGGTAAGCTTTATTATTACCGCCACTATAAGCATAATAGGTGAAAAGACAATTATTCCGAGTAAAGCTCCTATTATATCCACAAGCCTTTTTATAAATGCATTATAAAGTCTTGTAAGCGGTACATATCTTATATTGATAACTGCCAGCCCGTCCAGATCCTCTATATGAGGTATCGTAGGTATAATATGATTATAATCGGGTATAAACTTGGTGTGAACTCCCGACTTCTCACAACTTTTTACCAGGGACTCAAGGCGGTTGTAATTATTTATACTCAAGGTTATGGCTATCTCATCAAGCACATTCATTTCAAGAATATCTTCAAGATTATCAAGAGTACCTATTACCTTGATTCCCTTATAAGCAAAACCTCTTTCCTTAGTATCGTCAAGTATGCCTCTTATGTTATACCCGAATTGCGGATTGGCAAGTACTCTGTCTATGTAACTTTCTGTAGCCCTACTGTAACCGAGAAGTATCATGTGCTTTTGATTATAACCTACGGCTCTCATATTTCTTAGAGCACATCTGATAATAAAGCGTTCCAGACTCTCTATTATAATAGTATGGCAATAAAAAATAAATACCAACATTCTTGAAAAGTGATATAAATATTGATTTTTAGAACCGAAGAATAACAAAAGGGTAATAAGTAATACTCCTATGGTATTTGCCTTAACAATATTTCCGACTTCAGTAGCTATACCCGATACTCGCTTAGGCATATAGTAGCCGAACATATCGTATAATAACAAATAAAGAGGTACTATTGCAATAAGTGCCGACATATATCCGCCTACGGAAAGCAGGGACGAACTTTTCTTAGAGCCGAACATAATATACCATGCCAAAACGTAACTGAGCACTATGGCTAAGGCATCCAGCAGCATTTGTATTCTGTTAAATTTTCTTTGATTAGACTTTATCATCTAAAACTCTCCATGATGATTATACATGATTTTAGTATTTTTATATTTACAATTTAATTAAAGTTAAAATGTATACGCTGTACAAGTTTATTAATGCAATGTTACAGTTCGGGCAGGTTGGATATACATTTATAATATATAAAATGAAAGCTTGCTTTCAGGTGTATATTATAAATGTATATCTATCAGGCTGCTGCCTTATATTCATCTTCGTCTGATTACAAATTCGTATTACAAGCTTTATTAATTTGACGAAGATGAATCCTACCTGCCCAAACTGTAAACCTACTCTCAAACTAACGCAATCTGTCTATTCTTCTTTTTATAAAATGTAAGACGAATTTAAACATATTTATAATAAGCTCAAATTCAATAATAATCAAGGTACTTAGTTTCACTTTTTTAAAATCAACTCTTTTGCATTTTTTATAACTTGCAAAGCCCTCTTTTATACCTTCTATATAGGCTTTCAGGAAACCCTTTTTAGCAAAGAATAAGAGTTTTATAAACATCCCTAAGGCTATGGGCAGGGCATTGATTATAAGCTGCAACAGCGGTTGGTTTTTATAATGCAGATAAATATTATTTCTTGCTGCAAGTTTTACCTTAAAGTCATTATATTTTGAACCTGATGTGGCACTGCCTATATGTATTACTTTAGCACTTGGCTCATACAGGTTCTTGTAACCGTAAAGCCTTGCCCTGTAACCCAAGTCAACGTCCTCAAGATAGGCAAAATGTGCCTCGTCAAATGCTCCCAACTCCTTAAGCAGGGCGGTATCATATATGGCAGCTCCTGCACAGGCTGCAAATACTTTCATCTTTTTTTCATATCTTTTAATCGACTCTCCTACACCTATCTGGTAAGCAAAACCTATTATACAAAGCCCGTCTCCGGCATCATCTATACGTGTATTATCCTGTGCCTGTATCATCATAGGGCTTACGGAAAATACTTTTTCCTCGGTCTTGATTGCCTTAAGCAGATTTTCCACATAGTATACATCCGCCTTGGTATCGTTATTAAGCAGTATGGTATAGGCGGTATCCACTTCTTTTATACCGGCGTTGACTCCTCCGGCAAAGCCGTAATTTTTATCCAAAACCAGTGTATCTATGTTATTTTCTTTAAGCCACTTGACACTTTCGTCAGCGGAGGCATTGTCCACCACTAAAATTCTAAAATCCTTAATACTTTGCTTTTTCAAGCAGTCTATACAGTCATATAAAAACTTAAGTCCGTTGTAATTGGGTATAAGGACTGTTACTTCCATAAATTCTACCTTGAAAAATATTACATATATTTTTCTATCCCCTCTATATGATATGGCTCTCCAATTCTTTCTTTTAAAAGATCCCTAAGTGCAAAGTTGGATTTTCTAAGCGTAAGATTGGGATTGTAATACGGATCTCCATTCTCAAGTATATCGCCCCATTTTTTCATAAAAGTGGCTATTTCTCTGTTAAATCTTTCCACCTTTTCGGGGGTATCCTCAAGCCCTCTTGACTTTGATTCATAATGGTAAAGTACGGCATAGGGCGTATATACCACAAGTTTTCCTAAGGCTCTTACCTTCATGCAATAATCAATATCATTAAATGCTACCGCAAGTTCTTCACTAAATCCCCCTACACTTTCAAAAATAGATTTTTTACTCATCATACAGGCAGCCGTTACCGCAGAGTAATCCTGAGCGATCATAGCCCTGTGGCAATAACTGTTTTGTGTTTCGTGTAAACCTATAAAGGTGTGTCCGGCTATGCCGCCAAATCCTATGACCACGCCGGCGTGCTGTATGGTATCGTCCTCATACAAAAGCCTACAGCCGCATATTCCCACATCTTCTCTTTGCATAAAGTAAAACATTTCTTTTACAGAATCGGGATTTTTAAGCTCCACATCATTATTTAAGAATAAAAGATACTCTCCCTTAGCATACTTTACACCGAAGTTATTGATAGCGGAGTAATTAAACTCCCTCTCCCATACTACTACCCTTATATTGGAAATTTCCTTTTGTATATTTTCATAGTAGGCAAATGTTTCCTTCCCGGTGGAGTTATTTTCTACTATTATTATTTCAAGTTCCTTATAGGAGCCTTTCAAAAGCGACCTTATCGCCTTATCCAAGTCCTCACTATGGTCTTTGTTAGGTATAATTACTGAAATAAGTTCTTCTTTAATGTTAAAACT
The DNA here is from genome assembly GCA_905373785.1 of uncultured Johnsonella sp. Classification (GTDB taxonomy): domain Bacteria; phylum Bacillota; class Clostridia; order Lachnospirales; family Lachnospiraceae; genus Johnsonella. The sequence goes on from CAJPUK010000017.1 coordinate 10,215, forward strand.
CGTGTGATATATACCGTAGTCTATACCTTTTTCTATTGCTTTAATACTTAAATCAGGTTCCGTTCTTTGAAAATGTGCCTTTATTGCTCTCTCACCCGCCTCAAAGGCATAAAGCTTGCTTTCGGGATTGCTTGCCGTAGAGTTCATATGACAGCGCCAATGGTACAAAACCTTTGGTATGTGTACTATTTGCTTTGCCTGCTCGCTTGCCCTTAGTATAAAGTCATAGTCCTGTGCTCCGTCATAAGCCTTATCAAAGCCTTTAAGTTTTTCAAGTAAGTCCTTTTTTACTACTAAAAGATGGCAAATGTAATTGACACTCCTAAGCATATCCTTATTAAAATCCGGCTTAAACTGCGGCTCGAACACCGTCTTTCCCGCTATGTCTATCTTATCTTCATCAGAGTAGATAAAGTCGGCATTAGGGTTTTCATTTATCGCCTTGACTACTTCGTAAAGTGCATACTCCGGCAGTATATCGTCATGGTCGCAAAATGCCACATAGTCCCCTGTGGCAAGTTTTAAGGCTTCATTGGTATTGTCCGCTATGCCGAGATTTTCTCCCAAAATCTTGTATACAATTCTTTCTTCCTTTTGTGCGTAGGCTTTAAGTATAGTTTCTTTGTCAAAGCCCTTAGGGCTTCCGTCTGCAAAGCACAGCTCAAAGTTAGCATAAGTTTGATTTAATACACTTTCAATAAGCTCTTTCAGTAAGTTATCATCCGTCTTATACAGGGGTATAACTATGGAGATTTTAGGTTCTTTTTCAAATTTATGCTCTCTTTGTGCCGCTATCTCTTCTTTGGAAGGCCTTGTCTTTTCAAACCATTCGTTATATATATAATCATCATCAAGCCCTTTAAGCTTTGACATAGACTTATGCAGCATAGCCTTTAAGCCATGTTTTTTCAAAAATGAAAAAGCCACTTTTACAGTTTCTCCATTGCATAGGTCTTTTAACTTTTCAAGCCTTCTGTACTTGCTGCTTTGATACTTTTCTATGTTTTTTTCATCTAAGACTATTTTTCTTTCTTTACTGCCGGCACTTATTATAAGTAAGTATTTTTTATTTTCATTATAATCAAAGTTTATATCAAAACCGAAGTCCCTATCCGACACTGCCCCGAAATATATCTGACTTACATCATCTCTTCTTCTTTTTACCAGCTCAAAGTCTAAGCTGTTCTTAGCCTCATCAAGCAATTTATAGTCTATAGAAGTATCCTTACTTTTTCCTATAGCCCAGCCATGTACATTGAGCACACCGTCTCTTAACTTTATACTGTCTATTTTCACCTTCATATCAGGCTACACCTCTTTATCCATTTCCCAATTAATTCTTTCTTCCTCAACGACCAAGGGTCTTTTCATCACTCTTTGACTTATACTCAGTACATACTCACCTATTATTCCTATGAAGAATATCTGTATAGAGCCGAGAAGCAGCATACCTATAAGCATAGGAGCCATACCTGCCGGAAACCTGTCCCAATATATCAGTTTAAGTATCAGGTAAATTATAGCTATAAGCATACTCATAAAGGAACAAAAACCGCCTATAAAAGTAGCCATTCTCAAGCCGAATTTGGTATAGGAAGTTACCGAGAGCATGGCGGCATCATAGAGTCTGTAGAGATTGTTGCTCGTTATTCCCGCCCTTCTTTTGGGCTGCTCATACTCTATCTCACAGCGTCTGAATCCAAGCTCCGCCACTATTCCTCGCAAAAAAGGAGTCGGATCGTCAAGCTTTCTCAAAACCTCTATAAATGCCTTGTCATACAATCCGAATCCCGTAAAATGCTCTATCTGCTCCACATCGGAAAACTTCTTAATAAGCTTATAATAAAGTCCTCTAAGGTGATACATAAGGGCAGCTTCCTTGCTGCTGCTCTTTATGCCTATGGCTATTTTATACCCCTCTTCCCACGCCTTTACGAATTTTACTATCATTTCCGGAGGGTCTTGAAAATCTGCCGCCATAAGCATGGTTGCATCTCCGGTGGAGTTTATCATAGCGTAGTAAGGAGAATTAAACTGACCGAAATTCTTCGCATTAAATATAGCCTTTACTCCCTTATCTTTTATGCATAAAGCTCTTATTATATCCCTTGTTCGGTCTGCAGAATCATTATCTATGTATATAAGTTCGTATTTGTAAGAGCTTAAAAACTCGTTAAATATCTTTTTGATTTCCAAGTAGAGGGCTTCTACATTCTCCTCCTCATTGTAACATGGAATAACTATGCTTATAGTCTTCATATCCGTCTCATTTCCTTACTTTGTATCTATATATCGGCAATTTGTACAGTTTAGTCAAACAGGTCATACTTTAATATACAGTGCCGTCTTTATTAAGTCCTTAGGTTTTACCCTCATAAGCTCAAGTGCCTTGTCTATATTGTCCAAGCCGTAAAACCTGTGTGTAATCAAATCTTTAGGACTTATTCTATTATATTTTACCAGATTTAACAATCTTTCAATTCTAACTCTTCCTCCGGCTCCAAGCTCCATATATATGCTTTTACCGGACATACCTCTGCCGGCTGAAAATTTAGGTATGGGTATAGGTTCTTCTCCGGGGTAATGTTTTAGATTGACCACCCTGCCTATACCGTACTTTACTATATCAACGGCAAAGGCAAAGCTTTCATCCGTTCCGCCGCATATAATTACCGCATCTACTCCAAGCCCACCTGTGCTACTTAAGATATACTCCTTAAGTACAGCCTCTCCCTGCTTGTAATCAAGTATTTCACAGGCACCGTATTTTTTTGCCAAGTTTATGCTTGCCGCTCTGCTGCCTATGGCTATGATCCTTGCCGCACCCTTTAGTGCCGCCGCCTGTATAGCCATCAGCCCTACGGCACCTATACCTATTACTACGACACTGTCTCCAAATCTTATATCCGCACTTTCCGCACCGCTAAATCCGGTAGTTACCATATCCACGCACATTAGAGCATCTTCTACATCTATACCCTCATCAATCCTGGCCAAGTTCATATCCGCATCATCAAGCTTAAAGTACTCCGCAAATACTCCGTCTATAGTCCTTCCGAGAGCATTGGATGAAAAGGGTCTTCCGGCATGAAGGAAGTTTTTTTCCTGTATTGCAATATCACGCCAATTAGGGGTCATGGCAGGAACCGCTACCAAATCACCCCTCTTAAAATCCTTTACCTTTTTCCCCACTTCAAAAACCTCGGCTACAGATTCATGTCCCAGTATAAGATCTTCTCTTTTTTTAGTACCGCTGCCGTATACTGTATTTACATCAGAGCTGCATACCGACACCGCCACCGGCTTTAATATAGCTCCATAGTCGCTATCAAGTTCCGGTATGGGCATGTCCTTTATTACTGCTTTATTCCTTTCTTCCAATACAAAAGCTTTCATCGGCTCTTCCTTCTTTTAATTTTTTAATCACTAATCACATTTCATAAGTCTGTCCGTCATAAGGCTATATATTTCAACAGGCGTGGTAAAATTCCTTCTTATGATGGCACTTATTTCTTCGGTATAGCCGGGAGCTACTATAATTATTACATCCACAGGATTTTTATAAGCATCCTCGGGTGCTATTATCTTTATATGTGAGGCAGGTGCATACAAGCCCTGCTTAAACTTCGCAGAATCTATAATATACTCTACAAATTCATTAAGCCCAAGTGTTGCACAAAGTGTAAAGCCTTGGTGACTTGCCCCCCATATTGCCAAAGTTTTTCCTTCTTTTTTGCAAGCTTGCACAAAGGACAAGATCTCAGTACTTATAACTTCTTTTTGATTCTTTATCTCTTCTACATTAACCAAGCTTTTCTTTTTTACTATAAAGGATAAGGTATCCCTGTTGATCATTTCCTTTTCTAAAACCTTAAAACCCGCAAGGTTTAAGGCTAATTCCAGACTTTCAAAAGTATAGTAGGCTATGTGATCCGGTATTATTTCATAAAAGCTCTTATTTTCTAAAATATATTCAAAGCTCGGTACGGTAATAAGTCCGTATCCGCCCTCTTCAAGATTATGTGCTGCCGCCCTTAAGTATGTAAGCGGGTCAGGCTGATGCTCTAAAAAGTTAAATGAACAAAATGCCGCAAATGGAGCCGCCTTAAACTCGTGATCTTTGCCCTTTGGAAAGTCCTCTTCTACTAAAAGACCTGCCTTTCTTGCCTTTTCTACCAGTTCTTTTTTATGCTCAGTACCGTAGGCTTCTACACCCACTTCCTTCCATAACTCAAGAAATTCTCCGCCTCCGCAGCCTATTTCTATAATTTTTTTTGAATGTAAATTATACTTTTTTGCAAAGTGTTTATATTGCTTAAGTCTAAGCTCTCTCATGGTACTTGATATTGATGAGGCTCTTATAACATCTTTATAATAATACACAGCCTCACTGTCAAGCTGAACCAAAGAACAAGCCCTGCACTGGCACAAACTTACAGTAAGCGGCTTGTCACTTTCAAGTTCTTCTAAAGCAGGTATGTCCTGTGCACTTGAGGGCATATTTTCTATAGTAAAAAGTTTACTTAAATCGCCTTTACATAATATACATTTTTTCAATTTCTTTTATTCCTTCCCGAAAACTATACTCCTGCTTAAAGCCGGTATATTTTTCAAGTTTTGATATATCGGGATTAAGGTAGGGTATACCTTCTTTGCTCTCTACCTTTCTTTCAAAGCTTATATTTTCTTTTTTACATTGCAAGGTGTCGGCTATTTCAAGTGCAAAATCATATAATCTTTTGGTGTCAAAGCTTCCTATATTAAATATTGGATTCTTTTTAAGCTCCTCATCATAAGCTACACCTGTAAGTTTGTATACGGCTCTTACACAGTCTTTTATGTAAATGTAGTTCCACAACTGCTTACAGGCACTTAAATCAATCTTTTCATTAAAGATACAAGCCTTCATCACACAGGATACCAAAGAGGTCTCATGATCCTGATAACCGTAGGTGCTGAATATACGAAGATGTATGTAGTCCATATCTAAAGCCATGCAAAGATTTTTAAGCTCGTTTAATACTCTATGCTTTGCCTTTCCGTACTCAGATATGGGCGCAGCTTCAAATTCTTCATCTATCTTTTCATCCGCCTTTATAAGTCCATTTTCTACTTTTTCCAAAGTAATTCCGTACTCTGCCTGTGAGCCGGCGAATATAAATCTTTTACAGTTGTATTTTTTAACAAGTTTTGCAAGGTTTAGACTTGCATTTATATTCGACTCCTGTATGGCACTGTCCATACGCCCCTTAGCACCTACACCGTCCCAAGCAAGATGTATACACAGATCTATGCTGCCTATATCTAAAACTTCTTCGCCTGTAAGTGCCGCCACATCAAGCTCTATTTTATGGTAGTTTGTCGAATTTATTATCTTATTTTTATTTTTAGAAGTAGGTCTTATAAAGGCATATACCTTATCACCTTGACTTATTATATACTCTGCAAGATTGTAACCTATAAAACTGGTTGCCCCTGTTATTAATACTTTCATTATTTCCTCATTATATACTATATTATATACTTTGATACTAAGTCCCAAGGTCTAAAGCTTTTTTGCAAGCAAGCTGCAAATATCATTGATACATTTCACCGGTGCACACCGGTGCATCATTTCTTAAATAAGTATAACAAATACCTTGCCTTCTTTCCTGATTCTATACATCAAAGCCTTTAGCGTAACCGCACTACGCTAAAGGTTTTGATATACACACTCAAAAAATATTCAGTACTTTTGCTATACCTATTTTGCGAATGATGTACTAGATTAATGTATTATTGATATCTGATTAATATAAGCAATAGTATAGTAAATCTTAAAATTCTTTATTGTATATCTGTTGCAACCTATTAACAAAGTAGTAATAAGGCTAAATATCAACGATACACTACACTAAATTCTTGGAATTATCATATTTTCATCCATTTCCTCATCGGAAAGAAACGGTGCCAGATCCTCCAGCGGAGGGCTTACTATAGTACCGTCCGCAAGCTGCTTACTTGAAGACTTCGGCTCGAAGTTTTGCTCCTTATCCACAAAGAATTCGCAGATTACAGGTCCCTTAGTAGCAAATGCCTTCTCTACAGCTTCCCTTATCTTTGAATTGGTCTTTGCATTTACATAAGGATAGCCGTAGGCAAGGGCAAGTTTTTCCATACTTGGAAAGCTTAGGTCGCCACTGTCCTCTCCTATACCTATCAAGGGTTTGTCCGAAAAGAACTTATTTTGTGTCTGCCTTATGCTGTGGTAACCGCCATTATTTATCAGGAAAATCTTTATATCCATCTTATGATGTATAATAGTTTGCAGCTCCTGTAAATTCATCTGTATACTTCCGTCTCCGGTCATAAGTATTATTTCTTTTTCATAACCTTCATTGGCAACATAGGCGCCTATTGCAGCCGGCAAGTCATAACCCATAGAGGCAACCGCAGAATTGGATATAAATCTTTGCCCCTTCTTCATAATATAGGAATGTCCTCCAACCACGCAGGGTGAACCGTTACCCACTACTGTGATCTGATTTTCCTTAGCCATAAGTCCTATCTCTTTTATTACGGCGTATACATTTGCCTTAGCTTTGTCGTCAGACTTGCAGAACTCTTCCTTACATACCGGGTATTTTTCCTTCCAATATTTACAGGTTTCAAGCCAGTTCATACCCTTGATGCCTTCGCCATCCCCCTTGTATACCGGAGTTTTCTCATTCTCTAAAAGCTCAAGCAAGGTATTGATAAGGTCCTTACAATCAGCGTGTACCGGAAGAGATATATGCACGGTAGGCTTTTTAAGCTCCTCGGCATCTATATCATTTACTATGGTATAAGCCGCCCTTGCCCATGCCTTATAATTAAATCCCACCTGTCTTATACTGAGTCTTGAGCCTATAGAAAGTAGCAAGTCGGAGTTTTGTACTGCAAAGTTACCGGCTCTGTCTCCAAAATTCCCGGGTCGTCCGACATATAGAGGATGCTCATCCCAGATACAGTCCTCACTGTTCCAACCTGTGCATACCGGTATACCGAGTTTGTCCACCAACTCTATAAATTCCTTATGTGCATTTCCTATACGAATACCGTTTCCGGCATTAAGCACCGGTCTTTTGGACTCTCTTATCTTTTCTATAATTGTAGCGGCAAGTTCTTTACTTACTCTCGGAGCGTCCGCTTCTCTTGTCTTACCGTACTCTTTACTGTCTTCTTTTATCTTGTAAGGATTATCAGCCGCCCAACCGTCTCCTCCGGCAAGATAGTCTTCTTTATCAAAGCCTATAAGTTCATCTTCTTCAACATAGGCACCTTGAACATTTAGGGGAATATCAAGCCACACCGGTCCGGGTCTGTTGCTTGTTGCAAGATAAAAAGCCTTTTCCATACAATACCTTATCCTCATAGGCTCTATTACCATCTCCGAATACTTGGTCATGCAATCTATAGACTTGCATATATCAAACTCCTGATCACCCAAGGCTCTTAAGTTAAGTCCGGTACTTCTGGCTGTCAGATCATACCTAAACTGCCCGGACAACACAAACATAGGTATGGAGTCAAGCCACGCCCCAAGCACTCCGGTAATAGCATTGGTTCCTCCCGGACCCGTAGTTACACAAACCGCCGCCATTCTATTATGTATTCTGGCATAACATTCCGCTGCTATTGCACAGGCTTGCTCATGGTGGTTATATGTAAGTTTAAGCCCCTTTTGATGTCCCAAGGCATCATTTAAGTGCATGGCACCGCCGCCTACTACACAAAACCCGTCTTTAATACCGAATTCTACCAATTTTTTAGCAATGTAATTACTTAGCTTTATCTTCATAAATAAATATCCTGCCTTTTATTTTACATAAATTAGTTTTCTTAAGTATACCATATATAGAGTGCTTTGTGTTTAATAAAGCAAGTTTAAAGCAAAAAATAAAAGCCCTGAAACCTTCGTTTCAAGACTCTTATTGTGAACTGCCCATAGTCTAAAACCTATGGGCTTCCTGCTTCGCTGACCTCGCAACCTACTATCTCCACAGGCGTTAATTCGGGCAGTCCCTGCCCTATTGTTTTTTCTTATACTACCTTAACCCACCGTCTAAAGCCGGTGGGATTGCGGTAGCATTATTTCAAATCTTATAATCTTACTTTTTGCTCTTGCCAGGAAGTGCATTTACATTCTGCTCTTTAAGGATGTTTGTTCCTTCAATCTTCTTTCCGGCATTGAACTGATCCCAAAGGAAGTTGATAACAACAACTGCCTCTTCATTCTCAGAATCTCTGTCATCATTATTTGTGTTAAGCTTGTCTGTGCTTCCTGTTGTATAAACACCCTCAGCATCAGGATCCATAGCCACACCGATGAAAAGGTCTAATCTGTTATCTGTTGACGGGCTTGTAAGAACTTCTGCGTTCTCAATAGCCTTCTTGATTACTTCCTGCTTAACCTCTTTTAATGCTGATAATCTTACGAAATCAACACCACCGACTGTGAAATACTGATCCTTATTAAGACCAAGTGACTTAGCAAGCTTGAATACGTTCTGTCCATCCTTGCTCTTATCCGGGCTGTACTGCTCTTGATGTGTATAAAGAGCTATACCTAACATATCATCCGCCTTCATAGCACTCTCAGCATAGATATCGAACTTGATGTTGCTTAACTTAGTTGCTAAAGTACCTACGTTAAGTACATCTGTACGGAATGCCTGAGCATATCCAGGGTACATATTCTTGATATCAAGTTTGATCTGATCGCTACCGTTAGTATTAGCTGATGTGTAAGGTCCTACAGTTCTTGTAATAGGAGCTGCATTCTCCAACTCAGCATTAAACTCAACGTTGTTGTACTTCTTTGCTCTTTCATAATAAGCATCAACGCTTCCGTCCTTAGCAATCTTGTTGTAATCGCTTGATCCTCTTCTGAAGAAATCACTTGGGAGATATCCGCTATCACCGATTCCGTCTACTATAGACCAGGTTCCTGCCGGACCCTCATCTCCGTACTGTGCATATAATCCCAAGTCAGCGAATGTCATATCCAACTCACCTGTAGTAGCCTTTGCTCTAAGGCTTAAGGTGTCTGTCCAATACGCATATCCTGTACCTGCTAGAATTAATGATAGTGCAAGAACACCGCTAATGATTGACTTCTTTCCAATCTTTCTCATTTCTAACAACCTCCGTTTATTTTAATTTCATGTTAATTATAATGCAAAGTTTATTACAAAACATTACGCAAAAGTAAGCTTTTAAAATTACTTTTTACCCATGATTTTATACCTCTAAAGTAGTACTACCTTGGTATATGGAGCAGAAAGACACTATTTCTGTCCTGTACTATGAACCTGCCGTCATCCGGTAATTCTTCCCCATTAAGCTTACAAAGTATGGGTTGATGTAATTCTTCCGAGATTGCAAGCAGACTGCTCATATCTTTAACCTTACATGTAATTTCTCTTTCTTCTATTTGCTCTACATACACAAGACGACTTCCATACCTTCTAAGTAACCTCTTCATCTTCAGTATCCAGCGTTCGTCCTCGGAAGGAAGTCTGCTTGCAAAAATAACAAAAAGCCCCAATAGGACACCTATAAGTATGGGTAAGATACCAAGTATAAGCATATAAGGCTTCGGATCAATAACCACTACCCTGCTTTCGGTAACACTGTCACTTTCTTTAAATTCCGAAGGTTTTTCTATACTGTAAAATGAATTGGCAAGATCCAGGGGTATAACAACATTGTAGGAAAAATCCTTTGTTTGCTCATCATCCCCCACCTTTATATTGCATTGCCCCGATAAGCTTATATAGAAGCTTTTTTCGGTATTGCCGCCAAGCTCTTCTTCTATAGCGGTCATATATCCCGTATACTCATCCGGTGAAATATTAAAAGACTCTTCTAAATGTATATTGCCGCCTTCATCACCGACAAGCTCACCTTCTTTTAACGGATATTTTTTTTGATAAATAGTTCTTTTATCATTATCTCTTGTATAAAACCCTTCCAAAACGGCATTTACATTATAATTACCTCCCACTACAGCCGCAGCCTGCCCTTGACCCGTGAGATTTAATTTTAAGAGCAACTCTATATGATCCGTAAGTTTTCTGGGATACATTCCCCCTTCTTCAAGTGTCTCACTTTCATACACTCCATTTTCTCTAAGATGCACTTTATATTCGGAGTCTGCGGTAATATCATAGCTGTAAATTGTATTTTCCGCAGTTGTTACCTCCTTTTTCATTGCAAAAAATGTAGCTGCTATACCGCCTATAATTAAAAGTGCCGAGCTTGCAAATGATATAATTCGTCTTCTTTTATCAAATATCATCTTCTTTTTAAATAAAGAGTTTGTCTTTTTTTCCATTGTTGATTTATCCTTTTAGTTTACTTATCCACTACATTATCAGGAATGTCATTGTTCCCTCTTAGTAAAAGTACCGGTATTCCTATTTTAGGTACTACTTTGATAACAGTCCCGTTGACATCATTGGGCATTACCGGCTGTACATCTTCCGACTTATTATTATCTCCCTTGGTTACAAACTGACGATTACCTGCACTGTCTTCATCAATTTTTACGATTCTGTGTGTAATATTTATATCATCACGCTTAAAATTAATCACATCTCCTACTGCCAATTTGTAAATATCATCTTCTTCAGCCACCCTTTTTATAATAACCGCATCTCCCGGCATAATCCCCGGCTCCATACTTCCGGTAAGTATGACTGTAGGATATATGGAAAATACCCCTATACAAAACCAGTAGAACATAATTGCCGCAAAAAACTGAGCGAGATAAGAAAATGATAACTTGTACTCTTCTCCTCTTTCTTTTTTATCAATAAGCCCTTGCTGATCTTTTATAAATAAGGTATAAAGCACCGGAAAGCAAATACCTACTGCCGCATCTGCAATCCACGGCAGATCAGGCAAAAAAGGAAAAATACGCAAAAAAAGATTTATAAATGCCGTATATATTATAGCCGGTCCTGCCCCTGCATAAATAACGAACGAGGTGAGCAAAATTCCACCGGTAAAAACAGGTATCACGTCTTTTACCACATAAATAAAAAGATCCTTGTAACTGTTAATTTGAAAAAACTTGCCAAAGTTGATTTCCGTACTTGCCATAAATATTGTAAGCAGTACAATAAGCAACAGCCTGTATCTTTTCTTTCTTCCAAGTAAACCAAGACAATATGACCTTGTACTTTCTTTTACAATAAGCGGTAACATTATAGTTATTACATTAAGCAAAAATCCCATAAATGATTTATCATATGGACTTCCTGCAAGTTTTTGAAGTACAACTCCCAATACAAAATGTATGGAAATATAGATTATTGCACCCGACAGAGCATAAATGCCCATCAATTTTCTTTGTACCCTTCTGCTTTTTACATAAGCCCTTGGAAACACTGCATATATAAGTATTATTAGGGCAAGCCAATAGGCAGAAAATATATAAATATTTTCTGCCATCATGTTTTTTATAATCGGAATTGCAGCTATAGCGATTAATATCAATAATGATAAAACATATATATTATACTTTTTATTTACAATTTTCATTATTCCGTTTCTAAATTCTCACTTACTTCTTCTATAGCCTTGGTTTCGCTGTTATCTATAGCTTTTTCTTCACTGTTGTCTTCCGTATTAATGTCTTCATCAACTTTTTCTTCAATTTCTTCCTCAGTTTCATCTTCCAAGACAACAATAGGCAGAGAATAATTGACCCTAAGTTCCATCTTAAGCTTTAACTTGTCGGTCCAATAAGCATAGGCAAAAAAACAAGTGCATAAACTGAATATAATTGATAATAATACAATAATTTTCTTATACTTCATAATTTACCATCACTTTCCTATAACTTCTCCTGCAGCAGCCTGATCTATATGTAAGTCAAATTCGCAAAAATAACTTACTTGTATACCGTCCTGCTCATATACTTCACCCTCTGCCACTTGTAATTTTTCCACTTCTTCTTTGCTAAGTTTAATTTCCTGCGGTAACTCCAATTTACTGTTTTCCACAAGTTTTAAGTACATATTTCCTACGGGTTTATCATCAACTATGTCTATACTTCTAAAAACATCAAATACCAAGGGTCTATTGAAAACAGTCTCGGCATAATTATATTCATATACAATACCGCTTACAGAAATATATGCTTTCTTTACATTCATTGAAACCTTCTCGGCTTCTCCATCCAATTTAAGCTCATAAGGAAGCAATAAGGTCGTACCCTTTTCCTCTAAAGGATAGGATATTTTCAAATAATTGTTCTCATCAAAAAGCTCCTTAGGCACCCCCTCTTTGAATATAAGCTCTACACTTTTGCCGTCATCGGATACTTTAGTTTCCGCATTTACCGTCTTAATAATTTCCTTATCTTCACTTGCCATATTTACCACATCCACACTGAACAATCGGTCTGTTGCAAATACATTGTTAAAGTCTCCGGTATTAAATTTAGATGAAATCTTCATTTGACTTATCAAATATGCATAACTGTGCCCAAGACAGCCCAGGGCAAAAAATGCAAGCAGCGTAATCAAAAATACTCGTAATTTAAATATTTTCCCCTTCTTCATTCGTTATCTCCCTTCACCGCTCAAACTTTGAAACTCCTCACTTTTATCTGCCAAAAGAACCGCTTCCACTCTGTTTTTTAAACCAAGTTTACTCAAAATACTGCTAACATGTTTTTTAGTAGTTCCGTTTGATATAAAAAGTTTATTGCTTATCTCCAAATTCGAATATCCGCAATGCATAAGTTTCAAAACTTCAGTTTCTCTGGCAGTCAGACTGCTCAACTTTTTGTCCTCTTCTGTAGAACTGCCTATATTTCAATAAGATCCGCAGAATAAAACTTACTTCCTCTTTCCACCGCCTTGAGTCCGAACATAATCTCATCAATAAAAGCATCCTTTAATATATATGCATCCACTCCCATATCTTTTGCCTGCAAAAAGTCCTGTTCCCTTGAAGAGGATGTAATAAATATTGTTTTAACTTCCTGCCTTTCTTTTTTAAGCCACCTGAGGAAATCCAAACCGCTTTCCCCATTAAGATTAAGATCAATAAATGCCATATTGATATCCCTGCCTTGCATATTTTCAATAGCCTCCTTAACCGTACCTGCCTGTAACACTTCATCGTCAGGACGGTACATGTGAATAATGGACTCAAGACCCTTTCTCGCAATCGGATGGTCGTCAAGTATCAAAAACATTTCATGTCCTCCTTTATCCTATCTACTCTACCTCCCCGGTAAAACCAATTCTATCCTTACACCTCTATCTTTCCCTTTGCCGATAGACAGCTTTCCTTTCAGTAAGGCTGCCATATGGTACATATTATAAAGTCCATGTCCTTTATCCGTATTAATTTGTTTTTGCTCAAATCCCCTTCCGTCATCCTCTATTGATAATAACATTTTCGAATTCTTTTCTTCTATGTTTACAACAATATTTTTTGCTTCACCGTGTCGCACTGAATTATTGACCGCTTCGCAGGTGATTCTGTATATAACAATTTTTTGTGCAGG
>CAJPUK010000018.1 GCA_905373785.1 uncultured Johnsonella sp.
GGTTATAAGTACAGGTATCAGCCATGACATACCTATATCGAATAAAGGCATTTTTTTATAAATATTTATTATAGGGCTTATGTATTTGCTTCCTGAAATTATCTCAGGAAGGGCATTGAGGAAGTCTCCTATGCTAAATATTCCGGTAACAACTATGGCGGCTGTCCATACTATGCGGCTGTCATTAAATCTTTTCGTAAACATTGCAAGGAAGATAGTTACTATTACCAACGGATAGATAAACATCAAAGCCGGTATTGAATAACTTATTATACTGCTAAGTCCCAGGTTGGCTACAACAACACTGAAACCTGCAAATATGCAGGCATATATCTTGTATGATAGAAATCTTGGAAACATTTCTGCAAATATATCCGAACAGGCACTTATAAGTCCTATAGCGGTTTTTATACAGGCAAGGAATACTATGATTGCCAGTACTATATTTCCCAATGAACCAAAATAATGGTGGGTTATTTGAGCCAGGGCTATACCTCCGTTTTCAGATATGCCGAACAGCCCTCCGCTCTGTGCTCCTACAAATGATAATCCGGCATATATAAGCACCATAAGTACAACACTTACAAATCCGGCTTTTGCAAGGCTTATTACTATAGCCTTATCTTCCTTTACTCCAAGGTCTCTTAAGGTATCAACCACTATAACACCGAAGGCAAGTGCAGCTATCGCATCCATAGTATTATAACCTTCGGTAAAGCCCTTAAAAAATGCCTGATTCATATAATTTTCATTAGGTGCAAGAGTGCTTACATCAGACATGGGATTAAATATCGCAAATAATATAAGTAAGCTTATAATTATAAGAAATAAAGGGTTAAATATCTTACCCACCCATAAAAGTATCTTACTCGGATAGAGTGAAAATATTAAAGCCATGCCGAAAAATACCAGGGTAAATATAAATAATGCCAACATTGAATACTCACTCGGTATAATGTTGGAAAAACCTATTGTATATGATACTGTCCCGGTTCTTGGCAGGGCAAAAAAAGGTCCTATGGTAAGATATAAAAGTATCGTAAAAAAATACGCCCAGCCCTTAGACACCAAACCTGCCAGATCAAACAAATTCTTTTTGGCAGACAGTCCCATAGCAACTATACCGAGAAAAGTAAGTCCCGTTCCGGTAGTTATAAAGCCTGTACAGGCAGTCCATACTCTATATCCGGCTTCCTGTCCCATATGCACCGGAAATATAAGGTTGCCCGCACCGAAAAACAAACCGAATAACATTGAGCCTATAAAAAAATAATTAGCTTTTGAAAGTTTTTTATCCATACCTCATTTCCCCCTACATAAATAAAAGTCCGAACATCAACACCTAAAGGCTATCCCCTTAAAGTATCAATGTCCGGACCGTATTATAATCTTAAATTAAACCGGATTATACTAACTCAAGCAATACTTCCATAGCAGCATCACCTTTACGTAAACCTATCTTCACTATTCTGGTATATCCACCGTTACGCTCTGCATACTTTGGAGCATACTCATCAAAAAGTTTATCGGTAAGGTCTATTGTTTTAGTATTCTTTTTTCTTCCAGCACCCTTGCTCGGTACATCCTTAAGCTCATACAATGCTGCAGACATTCTTCTTCTTGCATGCAGTCTTGAAGGCTTGTCCTTCTTTATTTCTCTTTGAACTTCGTCATATACGGTCTTCTTCTTACCGTCCACAACCTCTTTAACTCTCTTGCCGTCTTTGTCTTTTCTGGCTACCTTAGCAGTTATAGTAAGTGTTTCATAGTTATCCTTTTCCTTAACCGCAAGTGCTATTAAAGGCTCTACTAATTTTCTTACTTCCTTAGCTCTGGCTTCTGTGGTAACGATCTTACCATATCTAAGTAAAGTTGATACCTGACCTCTAAGCAAAGCTCTTCTTTGACTTGAAGTTCTTGAAAGTTTTCTATACATTGCCATAACTTTTTATCCTCCATATACGGAAGTATATACATGCTTCATCGGTCTTACTGTATATACTAAAAATATTTACATTCCTTCACTTTGTCTAAGTTCCAAACCTAATTCCTTTAACTTAGCAAGTACTTCTTCTAAAGACTTTCTTCCCAGATTTCTGACTTTCATCATATCTTCCGGTGTTTTATTACATAATTCTTCTACGGTATTTATTCCGGCTCTTTTAAGACAATTATAAGATCTTACGGATAACTCCAACTCGTCTATATTCATCTCCAGAGCTTTTTCTTTATCATCTTCTTCTTTCTCAACCATCACTTCCGCACTCTTGGCATTCTCTGAAAGATTGATAAAAAAGTTCAAATGTTCGCTTAAAACTTTAGCTGCAAGGCTTACCGCCTCATCCGGTGCCAAAGCACCGTTGGTAAATACATCTAAAATAAGCTTGTCATAATCTGTTATCTGTCCCACACGAGTATTTTCTACAAGGAGATTTACTCTCTCAACCGGTGTATACAAAGAGTCTATAGCAATCACTCCTATAGGAAGTTCTTCATCTTTGTTTTTATCAGAACTTACATAACCTCTTCCGTTTTGTATAGTAAGCTCCATATAAAGCTTACCCTTGCTCAGTGTTGCTATTATCTGATCTTTGTTGATTATCTCTATATCAGGATCACACTTAATGTCTGCCGCAGTTACTACGCCTTCGCCTTCAAAGTCTATAATTGCGGTCTTAGTCTCATTTGTCGGACCGGTATTCTTAATAGAAAGGCTCTTGATGTTCATAATGATTTCCGTAACATCTTCTTTAACACCCTCTATAGAAGAAAACTCATGCAGTACACCATCTATTCTTACCTGACTTACTGCAGTTCCCGGAAGGGATGAAAGCATGATTCTTCTTAGGGAGTTACCTAAGGTTGTACCATAGCCTCTCTCTAGTGGTTCACATATGAATCTACCGAATTTCTTATCATTGGAAATCTCTGCAATCTCTATCCTGGGTTTTTCAAAATCGAACACTTAATTCCCTCCTTCGTTGCTATACTCTATCATTTATAAGACAACTTCCTACTTATAAAATTTACATAATTATGCATCTTGAAACTTTCCCTAACACATTACCGCATAAAAAGGTCTAAAACTTTTCTATGCAATAAATATAAATATGCCCACCAGGTGAGCATATCAGTATTTGGATACTTTAGCAGCAAAATCACTACTAAAGTATCTTTACAATTATTTAGAGTATAACTCGACGATAAGCAGCTCATCTACAGGTACATCTATCTCTTCCCTTGTAGGTAAGGACTTGATACTACCCTTTAAGTTATCTATGTCAACATCTAACCAAGCCGGAGCTATACGTCCGCCTGTCTGCTCTATTACTTCTTTATATCTTGCTGATGACTTAGACTTTTCTCTAATTTCTATTACATCACCTGCTTTTACCAAGTATGATGGAATATTTACACATTTACCATTAACTAATACGTTCTTATGTCCAACGATTTGACGTGTCTCTCTTCTTGTTCTTCCAAATCCCATACGGAAAACAACATTGTCAAGTCTTCTTTCAAGAAGTATCATGAGGTTTTCACCTACCTGACCTCTCATTCTTGAAGCCTTAGCATAGTAATTTCTAAAAGGTCTCTCAAGCACACCATAGATGAACTTGGCTTTTTGCTTCTCACGAAGCTGACTGCCGTACTCACTCATCTTCTTATTGGCTCTTTTTGATACCCTGTTTGATTTCTTATCGATACCTATATATATAGGATCAAGTCCGAGTGACCTACATCTTTTAAGAACGGGAACTCTATTAACTGCCACTTTTAGTACCTCCTATTAGACTCTTCTACGTTTTGGCGGACGACAACCATTATGTGGTACCGGTGTTACATCCTTTATACTTGTTACTTCAATTCCACATGCAGCGAGAGCACGAATTGCCGCCTCTCTACCGGAACCGGGTCCTTTTACCATAACATCTACGTATTTTAAGCCATGTACTAAAGCTGCTTTTGCAGCAGTCTCAGCAGCCATTGAAGCTGCATATGGAGTAGATTTCTTTGAACCTCTAAACCCTAGACCACCGGCACTCGCCCAAGATAAAGCATTACCCTGAGTATCAGTCAACGTAACAATAGTATTGTTAAATGATGACTGGATATGTGCCTGTCCACGTTCAACGTTTTTCTTTACGCGCTTTTTAGTCACCTTTTTGGTGGACGCCTTATTTGCCATCTAAACTAACCTACTTTCTCAAAAATAAATTTTACGTTCCTGTTATTAAAACATGCAACGTTTTCTACTTCAGCTACTACTTCTTCTTATTAGCAACTGTCTTTCTTGGTCCCTTACGAGTTCTGGCATTAGTCTTAGTCTTCTGTCCGCGAACCGGCAGATTCTTTCTATGACGTATACCACGATAACAACCTATTTCCTGTAATCTCTTAATATTAAGAGCGATCTCTCTACGTAAATCACCTTCAACTACCTGAGACTCAGAAATAACAGCTGCTATTCTCTTAACTTCGTCGTCTGTAAGATCCTTTACTCTGGTATTAGGATCCACACCGGATTCAGAAAGAATACGATTGGAGCTTGATACACCTATACCGTAAATATAAGTAAGACCTATCTCCACACGTTTTTCTCTCGGTAAATCAACGCCTGCTATACGAGCCATTGTGCTGTCTTCCTCCTTATTTTATTAGATCTTTATCGAATTAACCTTGTCTTTGTTTATGTTTCGGATTCTCACAGATAACCCTGATAGATCCTTTTCTTTTAATAATTTTGCATTTATCGCAAATTGGTTTAACCGAAGATCTTACCTTCATTGTAACTCTCCTTTCCTCGCTACCAATAAAGTCGCCTAAATATTATATCACTGAGGGTTATATTAGGCAAGTTGTTTTTACTTATCACGCCAGATTATTCTGCCCTTTGACAAATCATACGGTGATAACTCTATTGTAACTTTATCTCCCGGCAATATACGTATGTAATTCATACGCAATTTACCACTTATATGTGCAAGTACCTGATGTCCGTTTTCAAGCTCTACCTGAAACATAGCATTAGGTAATTTTTCTTTAACTACACCTTCAATCTCTATAACGTCCGATTTAGACATTCTTACCTCCAAACGTCTTTAGGAAATGTTTTACTTCTTCATCCTTCATAGTCCCGAGAGCTATTGCCTGCTTTATCTTGACCTGCTTCTCACTTTCAACATATACTATTTGGATGTGTTTCTTATTCTTTTTCTTAGTTTTGGCAAGGGTTTTCTTATCACCGTCTGCCAAATACAGTATATCTTCATTAATTCCTACAATCAGATATCTTGACTCTTTGTCATGCCCTGCCAGCGATATGGCTACATGCCCTACATCATATGTAAGCATAGCTTACCTCCGCTATTACTTTAATAATGAAAGTATATCCGGACCTTCATCAGTAATAAGTACCGTATTCTCGTAATGTGCTGAAAGTGTCCTGTCAGACGTCTTTACAGTCCATCCGTCATCTAAAAAGTCAACATCACCTCTGCCTATGTTAACCATAGGCTCTATAGCAAGTGTCATACCCGCTCTTAAACGTACACCCTTGTGGTCCATCTTAAAATTAGGTACTTCAGGACTTTCATGTAGGTCTGAACCAACACCGTGTCCTACAAGATCTCTTACTATTCCATATCCTCTGCTGCTCAAGTATTCATCTATGGCACTACAGATGTCATTAAGAAAATTACCGCTTTTTGCGTACTTTATACCCTCAAAAAAAGATTCTTCCGTAACCTTTATAAGATCCAGAGCTTCTTTAGAGGCAGCAGGCATGGCATAGGTTCTTGCAGCATCCGAATGATATCCCTTCCATATAACTCCCGCATCTATACTTACTATATCGGTATCTTTTATTATATTCTTTTTAGACGGTATACCGTGTACCACTTCTTCATTTACAGAAATGCACACCGATGCCGGATAACCCGAATAGTTTAAAAATGAAGGTATGCAAGAGTAGGATCGGATAATCTCGTCCGCTATCTTGTTGATATGCCAGGTAGTTGTACCCGGCTTTATATACTCTGCCAATTCCTGATGAGTCTTTGCCAACACCTCGCCGGCATGCCTCATAAGCTCTATTTCTCTTTCTGATTTTATTGAAATCGCCATTTAATCTTACTCCCTAAGCATGGCTATAATATCTGAAAATACCTCTTCCGGAAGCTTGGTTCCGTCTACTTTTTTCAATATACCGTGCTTATCATAATAATCTACTAATGGGCTTGTAAGTTCATGATATACTTCTAATCTTTTCTTCACAGTTTCAGGCTTATCATCATCCCTTATAACCAAATCATGTTCACAACTGTCGCAAACATTTTCCTTAGTCGGAGGAGTAAATTCAATATGATAAGTTGAACCGCAGCTTAGACAAACCCTTCTGCCCGACATACGACTTAAAATAGCACTGTCCGGAACATCTACTTCCACCGCATAGTCTATTTTTTCTCCTAATTTGTCCAATGCCTCGCCTAAACTTACAGCCTGTGCTATAGTTCTTGGAAATCCATCTAATACAAAACCTTTTTTACAATCATCCTGATGTATCCTGTCTAAAAGCATGGCTATAGTTATTTCATCCGGAACCAGATTCCCGCTGTCTATATAACTTTTTGCCTTAACCCCAAGCTCTGTACCTTCTTTTATATTTGCACGGAAGATATCGCCTGTTGATATATGAGGTATTGAATATTCTGCAGCTATTTTCTTAGCCTGTGTTCCTTTTCCTGCACCCGGTGCACCAAGCATAATTATCTTCATTACACAATTTCGCTACTAAAATGTATTTAGCAGCATCTCCTTTTTCTATAATATGAAAATATACACTAAACTATAACCTTATACATTTTATTACTGTGATTTTATATTACTTAAAGCTCATTATTATATTAAATCAGGTAATACCCCTTAAATCTTTTAAGAAGTATTACCCTTTTATTTTAATCCATTAAAAAGCCCTTATAATTTCTCTCAAGCATCTGAGATTCAACGGCACTTAATGTTTCAAGTACAACACCTACAATAATTATAAGTGAAGTTCCTGTAAAAGATAACCTACTTACTGAAAATAATCCTGACGCTATTATAGGAATTATACATACTATAGTAAGTCCAACGGCTCCTATAAAGATTATGTAATTTAATATCTTACTTAAGTAGTCGCTGGTCGGCTTACCCGGTCTTATACCCGGAATAAATCCGCCTTGTTTTTTCAAGTTATCTGCCACTTCCAACGGATTGAAAACTATTGATGTATAGAAGTAAGCAAATAATATAACAAGTGTTACATATATTAATGCACCTATGCTTGCCCATGGCTTGTCAACAACAAACCAGTTTGAAGAACTTAACACTGCAAGTATCTTGCCTCCGACAGAAGCCGGATCGACTTTTAAAAACTGGCTTATAACAACCGGAAATGACATAAGTGATGAGGCAAAAATAACCGGAATTACACCTGCGGTATTTACCTTAAGAGGTATACTTGAGTTTTGATTTTGAGCACCTACCAGTCTCCTGCCTTGAGTTTTTGCAGAATACTGTACCGGTATCTTTCTGGTCGCATCCTGTAATACAATAACAAATACTACCATTACAAAGATTAAAGCCAGTATAATCGCACCTACAAGCACCTGTAAAGCTATTGATGACTTCCCTGCTATGAACTTTGTATACAATATACCCAAATCTGATGGAAGTGAAGAAATTATGTTAAACAAAAGCACCATGGATATACCGTTACCCACTCCGCTTTCTGTAATTCTCTCACCTATCCACATCAGGAAAGCACTTCCTGCTGTCATCGTACATACCACAACTATTACACTCTTAATTCCTTTTTGTATAAGCAGACCTTGACTACCGAAACCTACCGCCATAGCGATAGCCTGTAATAAAGCAAGACCTACTGTGAGATAACGTGTATACTCCAATATCTTCTTTCTGCCGTCCTCACCCTCACGCTGCATTTCTTCAAGCTTAGGAATAGCTATGGTCATAAGCTGCATTATAATAGAACTTGTAATATAAGGTGTAATACCAAGTGCCAATATACTCATCTGCTCGAAGGAGCCTCCGGTTATTGCCCTGATAAATCCTAATGCACCATCATTCTGTTGGAAAAATTCCTGAACAACTTGAGGATCCACACCCGGTATCCTTAAGTTGCTTCCTATACGTATTACAATAAGCATCATAAATGTATATAGAATTTTTGTCCTGATATCCTTAATCTTAAATGCGTTACGGAGTGTTTTTAGCATATCAGATCACCTCACAAGTTCCGCCGGCTGCTTCTATCTTAGCCTTAGCACCTTCGCTGAATGCATTAACCTTAACGGTTAACTTCTTGCTCAGTTCACCATTGCCTAAAATCTTCACACCATCACGCTCGTTCTTTATAACACCTAAGCTTAAAAGTGCAGCAATATCAACTTCACTTCCACTTTCAAATCTTTCAAGAGCGGATACATTAATCGCAACTATATCCTTTGTATTACGGTTTGTAAATCCTCTCTTAGGTATACGTCTGTACAAAGGCATCTGACCACCCTCAAATCCCGGTCTTGTTGCACCTGAACGGGCCTTTTGACCTTTATGACCCTTACCTGCTGTTTTACCGTTGCCTGAAGCATGTCCACGACCACGTCTGAAATCGTTATGCTTAGATCCTGCAGCAGGTCTTAGATTAGATAACTCCATGTTTGCACCTCCACTCTTCTTTATACTTCTTCAACTTTCACAAGATGCTTTACATGCCATATCATACCTCTGACTGCTGCATTATCAGGCATCTCTACTGTCTTATTTAGTTTTCTTAGTCCCAGTGCCTGTACAGTTGCCCTGTGTTTTGGAACAGCACCTATAGGGGATTTTACTAATGTGATTTTTAATTTCTCTGCCATTTTCTTCCTCCTAAACCTATCCAAGTATTTCCGCAACTGACTTGCCACGAAGTCTAGCAACTTCTTCAGGAGTCTTTAGTGATGTAAGACCGTCAAGTGTAGCTAAAACTACGTTGGTCTTATTGTTTGATCCTAATGACTTTGTACGAATGTTCTTAATTCCCGCAAGCTCCACCACTGCACGGGCAGGTCCTCCGGCTATGATACCGGTACCTTCCGGAGCTCTCTTAAGAAGCACGTTTGCACTTCCGAATTTTCCGGTGTAATCATGAGGTATACTTCTGTTCTCATCTAAAGAAACTGTTACTAAAGACTTAGTAGCTGCCTCTTTACCTTTTCTTATAGCCTCAGGAACTTCTGTTGCCTTGCCTGTACCTACTCCTACGTGTCCGTTACCGTCTCCTACAACTACTAGAGCAGAAAATCTCATGGTACGTCCACCTTTTACAGTCTTAGATACACGCTTAATAGCTACGACTCTGTCATTTAACTCCAATTTACTTGGATCTATGATTGTACGCTTCATGTATGTCATTCTCCTCCTATTAGAATTGTAAGCCGGCTTCACGTGCAGCATCTGCAAGTGCCTGAATCTTACCCTTATAGAGGAATCCACCTCTATCAAATACTACTTTATCTATACCCTTTTCCAAGGCTCTTTTTGCAACCAATGTGCCTACATAAGATGCTGCATTAATATCATTAAGCTTTTCAAGCTCTGATTTTACAGTTTTTTCAACTGTGGATGCACTTACTAAAGTATGCCCAACTGTATCGTCAATAATCTGAGCGTACATATGGTTGTTACTTCTGAATACTGCAAGTCTTGGTCTTGTTGCAGTACCTTCAAAGCGATTACGTAATCTTTGATGCTTCTTTATGCGAACTTCGCTTTTAGATTTCTTGCTAACCATTATCCTACCCCCTTAATTATTTCTTGCCGGTCTTACCGACTTTACGTCTTATAGTCTCTGTAGCATACTTGATTCCCTTGCCCTTATATGGCTCAGGTCTTCTCTTATCTCTTATCTCGGCTGCGTACTGACCTACTTTTTCCTTGTCAATACCCTGGACTTTTACTATATTCTGTCCTTCAACTACTGAAGTAAGTCCTTCAGGGTCTGTAAGCTCTACCGGATGTGAATATCCTAATGAAAGTACAAGCTTGTTGCCCTGCTTTGCTGCTTTGTATCCTACACCGTTAACTTCAAGAACTTTTTCATATCCATTGGTTACACCTACTACCATGTTGTGAATAAGTGTTCTGCTTAAACCGTGGAGTGCTTTGTTTCTCTTTAAGTCATTCGGTCTTTTTACTATTATTTCTTCGCCTTCCTGAGTTATACTAAGCTCAGGAGCTAACTGTCTCTCTAAACTGCCCTTCGGTCCTTTTACAGTTACATAGTTATCTTCTGATATTGTTACTGTAACTCCTGCCGGTACAGCTATAGGTAATTTTCCTATACGGGACATTTCTTTACCTCCTTAAATTGTTCGCGGTTTTATCCGTGTTTTCAGGTTATTTTTATGCGGTTTGTTGACTAATTCTAAGATTGTTTGTCTTAGGGTTTCGCTTGCCGTACTCTCTGACTCGCTACATAATTCTAAGTTTGTTTGTCTTAGGATTTCGCTTGCCGTACTCTCTGGCTCGCTACATAATTCTAAGTTTGTTTGTCTTAGGATTTCGCTTGCCGTACTCTCTGGCTCGCCGTCTACTAAACTCATACTCGCTTCGCTCGTATTCGTTAAGGGCGACGGCATGCCTACGACTAAGCTCAAGCTACGCCTTACGGCTTGCTTTCGCTAAGTTCTCTGGCTACCACACGAATGCCAATACTTCGCCGCCTATGCCCATTTTACGAGCCTTGCTGTCTGTTACTACACCTTGATTGGTTGATATTATTGCAATTCCGAGTCCGCCAAGTACCTTTGGAAGGTCTTCGTGGTTTGCATATATACGTAATCCCGGTTTTGATATTCTCTTGATACCTGATATGATTTTCTCTTTCTTATCAGCACCGTACTTTAATGTTATTCTTATATCCTTAAAGTTACCGTTATCAACGAGTTCATATTTCTTTATATATCCCTCATCCAAAAGTATGTCGGCTATAGCTACTTTCATCTTGGAAGAAGGTATATCAACTGTATCATGCTTTGCAGTATTTGCATTTCTTATTCTTGTAAGCATATCTGCAATTGGATCGCTCATTGTCATGAAAGGTTGCCTCCTTATTAATTCATCAGTTTATTATTATATCCTGCTTAAGCTTTTCGCTTACCAAGATGCTTTCTTTACACCCGGTATTTGACCTTTATATGCTAACTCACGGAAGCAAATTCTACAAATACCATACTTTCTCAGATAAGCATGAGGACGACCGCAGATTCTGCATCTGTTATAGCTCCTTGTAGAAAACTTTGCCGGACGTGCTTGCTTGATCTTCATTGAAGTCTTTGCCATTGTATTTACCTCCTAAATTATTTGAAAAATGGCATATTAAAATGTGTCAAAAGTTCACGAGCTTCTTCATCAGTGTTAGCTGTGGTTACAAATATTATATCCATACCACGAACCTTGTCCACCTTATCATACTCAATCTCAGGGAATATGAGTTGTTCCTTGATACCAAGTGCATAGTTACCTCTTCCGTCAAATGCGTTAGGATTAACTCCTCTAAAGTCCCTTACTCTCGGAAGAGCAAGATTGATAAGACGGTCAACAAACTCATACATCTTCTCGCCTCTTAAAGTAACTTTACAGCCTATAGGCATACCTTCTCTTAACTTGAAGTTCGCAATTGACTTCTTAGACTTAGTAATAACCGCCTTCTGTCCGGAGATAATCTCTAAGTCTCTTACAGCAGAATCAAGTATCTTTACATTGTCCTTAGCTTCTCCTATAGCCATGTTAATAACTACCTTGTGAAGCTTTGGCACCTGCATACGATTCTTATAAGCGAATTTCTCTGTCATCTTTCCAACGATTTCATTCTCATACAATTCTCTTAATCTTGCCAACTTATTGTCCTCCTTTCTGATTAGTCGATTACCTTACCTGTCTTCTTTGCTACACGCACTTTTTTGCCGTCTCTTATTTCAAATCCAACTCTTGTAGGCTTGCCGTCTGACATAAGCATTACATTTGAGATATCAAGAGGGCTTTCCTGATGTAAGATGCCTCCGTTTTGGTTGGTTCTGCTAGGCTTAGCGTGTTTGGTGTGCATATTGCAACCTTCTACTATAACAGTGTTCTTCTTTGCGTCTACACTTAAGACCTTACCTGATTTACCTCTGTCTTTACCTGTTATGATTTGTACTAAATCATCCTTTTTTATCTTACGCACAGCAGCTACCTCCTTATAATACTTCCGGAGCAAGTGATACTATCTTCATAAATTGTTTCTCACGAAGTTCTCTTGCTACCGGTCCAAAGATACGAGTTCCCCTTGGAGTTTTATCTTCCTTAATTATTACTGCTGCATTTTCATCAAATCTTATATATGAACCGTCTCTACGACGTGTACTATTAACAGTACGCACTACAACTGCCTTTACCACATCGCCTTTTTTTACAACGCCGCCCGGTGTTGCATCTTTGACGGTAGCAACGATTACATCGCCGATATGGGCATATCTTCTGGTGGAACCGCCCATAACACGGATACAAAGCAGCTCTTTAGCACCTGTGTTATCAGCTACTCTAAGTCGTGTTTCTTGCTGAATCATGCCAAGTACTCCTTCCTTGTCTTATTTAGCTTTTTCTATGATTTCTACCAATCTCCATCTCTTGTCCTTAGACAGAGGTCTAGTTTCCATAATTTTCACTGTATCGCCTTCGCCGCAAGCATTGTTCTCATCATGAGCCTTGAACTTAACAGTCTTCTTCACAATCTTGCCATATAAAGGATGTTTTACATGATCTTCGATTGCTACTGTAATGGTCTTATCCATCTTGTTGCTGACAACCTTACCGATACGTGTTTTTCTAAGATTTCTCTTTTCCACGGTTTATCTCCTTTCGACTTAGCTAAGCTTAGAATTCTCAGTTATAATAGTCTGTATTCTTGCTATGTTCTTACGAACCTCTGCAATTCTAGAAGTGTTGTCTAACTGACTGGTTGCGTTTTGGAATCTTAAATTGAAAAGTTCCTTTTTAGCGGAAACTAATTCTTCTTTTAACTCTTGATTGCTCTTAGCCCTTAATTCATTAACATACTTATTAGTTTTCACTTCTCTCACCACCTTCTAAATCCGCTTTAGATGCAATCTTACATCTGCAAGGCAGTTTGTGCATTGCAAGACGAAGAGCTTCCCTAGCCACTTCTTCAGGTACTCCCGCTATCTCAAACATAACTCTACCCGGTTTTACTACTGCTACCCAATATTCTGTAGATCCTTTACCGGAACCCATACGAGTCTCTGCCGGCTTTGCTGTAACCGGCTTATCCGGAAATATCTTTATCCATACCTTACCGCCACGCTTGATATAACGAGTCATAGCAACACGGGCAGCCTCTATTTGATTTGATTTGATCCAACATGGATCCTGTGCAACTAAACCAAACTCTCCGTGTGAGATAACATTACCCCTTAAAGCCTTACCGGCCATTGAACCACGGAATTGCTTTCTACGTTTAACTCTTTTAGGCATTAACATAATTATCTCTCACTCCCTTCCTTGTTTGCTTTAGTAGGAAGAACTTCTCCGATATATATCCATACCTTAACACCTACCTTACCATAGGTTGTATCTGCTTCTGCAAATCCATACTCTATATCCGCACGTAAGGTCTGTAGTGGTATAGTTCCTTCAGAATAGAACTCTGTACGTGCCATATCCGCACCTCCGAGTCTTCCTGAACAGCTCGCCTTGATTCCCAATACTCCCGCCTTCATACTTCTGCTCATAGTAGACTTCATAGCTCTACGGAATGAAATACGACTTTCAAGCTGTGCAGCTATAGACTCCGCTACCAATTGAGCATCTCTGTCAGGTCTCTTAATCTCTTTAATGTCTACAAGTACCTTCTTTGTGGTAAGCTTTGCTATTTCCAATTTTAATTTCTCTATCTCAGCTCCCTGCTTACCTATAACAAATCCCGGCTTTGCAGTGTGGATGATAATCTTAACTATTTCAGGTGAACGCTCTATCTCTATATTTGATATTCCTGCGCTGTATAATCTCTTCTTTAAGAATTTCCTGATCTTATAGTCCTCAACTAAATAATCAGCAAAATCAGCTTCAGCGTACCATCTAGAACCCCAGTCTTTGATTACACCGACTCTTAAGCCGTGTGGATTAACTTTCTGTCCCATTAACTTGCCTCCTTATTTTCTTTCGTCAAGCACTATAGTTATGTGGCTCATTCTCTTTTCTATACGATATGCTCTACCCTGTGCTCTTGGTTTTACTCTCTTCATTATAGGACCTGTTCCTGCATAGCACTCCGCTATGTAAAGATTGTCCGCTGCCAAATTGTTATTGTTCTCAGCATTTGCTATAGCTGACTTTAGCAGTTTTTCGATAAGACTTGAAGCATATCTGGGATTATACATAAGTATACCGAGCGCTTGTTCAACACTCTTACCTCTTATAGCATCCAATACAAAACATGCCTTCTGAACAGATACTCTCGCATAAGAAAGCTTTGCTGATGGTCTCTTATCCTTTACTGCATTTCTTTCTCTTTTAATTTGGGATCTATGACCCTTTGCCATGAGTGAAACCTCCTTTCAAACCTTTCTTATTATCTTGATGCCTTCTTGTCATCTGATTTGTGGCCCCTATATGTTCTGGTAGCTACAAATTCGCCTAATTTATGTCCTACCATATCCTCTGTAACATATACAGGAATATGCTTTCTTCCGTCATGTACCGCCATGGTATGCCCTACCATGCTAGGGAAAATAGTTGAACGACGAGACCAAGTCTTGATAACACTTTTCTGACCTGACTTGTTCAACTCATCAATCTTTTTAAGTAAGCTCGCATCTGCGAATGGTCCTTTTTTAAGTGAACGTGACATCTGTCTCCCCCTTATTTACTTCCCTTACCGTCTCTTCTTCTTACGATAAGTTTATTTGAATGTTTCTTCTTATTTCTTGTCTTAAGTCCAAGTGCAGGCTTGCCCCATGGAGTACATGGTGCAGGACGACCTATACCTGTCTTACCTTCACCACCACCGTGCGGATGGTCGTTAGGGTTCATAACAGAACCACGAACTGTAGGTCTGATACCCATATGACGCTTTCTACCCGCCTTACCGATCTTGATAAGTGAATGTTCTCCGTTACCTACAACTCCTATTGTAGCTCTACAGCCTATAGGAACCATACGCATTTCTGTTGAAGGAAGACGAAGTGTTGCATACTTACCTTCCTTAGCCATAAGCTGAGCTGAGTTTCCTGCTGAACGAACAAGCTGTCCGCCCTTACCCGGAATAAGCTCTATATTATGTACCTGTGTACCTACCGGTATAGCAGATAATGGAAGGCAGTTACCTACCTTAGCTTCTGCATGCTCACCGTTATTAACAACATTACCTACCTTAAGACCTTCAGGTGCTATGATATAAGCCTTAACTCCGTCGGCATATGCTATAAGAGCTATATTAGCCGATCTGTTAGGATCATACTCTATTGATAAAACCTTTGCAGGTATTCCGTCTTTTGAATTTCTCTTGAAATCTATAATTCTGTATTTTCTCTTAGCACCGCCGCCACGATGTCTAACTGTTATCTTTCCTTGATTGTTACGTCCTGCGTTCTTCTTAAGTGAAACCACTAAAGATTTCTCAGGCTTGCTCTTTGTGATCTCCACAAAGTCTGAACCTGTCATATTACGTCTGGACGGAGTATATGGTTTATATTTTTTAATTCCCATTATGTTCTCCTTTTCTTTATCACGGTTTCAAACCGTATAATTGATGCAGATCAATATTTACTTCTGCATTAAAGCCTACAGTCCCTGGAACAACTCTATTTCCTTGCTGTCCTCTTTAAGTTGTACTATAGCCTTCTTTCTCTTAGCTGTTTTACCGAATGTCATACCACGTCTCTTGGTCTTACCGTCCAAGTTCATGGTATTAACTTTCTCAACCTTGGTTCCGGGGAACATCTTTTCTACAGCTTCCTTTATCATGGTCTTGTTAGACTCCGGATGTACTAAGAAAGTATACTTCTTAGATGACATAGCTGCCATGCTTTTTTCTGTAATCACCGGCTTTAGGATTACATCATAGTATTGTATGTTTGCCATTATACATATACCTCCTCGATAGTATTCACTGCTGCCTTAGAAGCAACTACTGTATTGTACTTTAATATATCGTAAACATTTATAGTATTAGGAGAAGCCGCCTTAACTCCTCTTAAGTTTCTTACAGAAAG
Organism: uncultured Johnsonella sp.; assembly: GCA_905373785.1. Lineage (GTDB taxonomy): Bacteria > Bacillota > Clostridia > Lachnospirales > Lachnospiraceae > Johnsonella. The sequence continues at coordinate 16,314 of CAJPUK010000018.1, forward strand.
AACTGTGTTGGTTTCACCGTTGGAAGCTACTACCAATGCCTTTGAAACCTTTAAGTTATCAAGAGTCTGACGCATCTTCTTGGTCTTGATCTCATCCATAGCAAAATCATCTACTACTATAAACTTGTTTTCCTTAACTCTGCTGCTAAGTGCTGACTTAAGTGCAAGTCTCTTTTCTTTCTTATTAAGATTGATTGTATAATCTCTTGGTGTCGGAGCAAATACTACTCCACCGCCCTTCCACTGCGGTGCACGGATAGAACCTTGTCTTGCATGACCTGTTCCCTTTTGTTTCCAAGGCTTTCTGCCTCCTCCACGTACTTCAGAACGTGTCTTTGCCTTTTGTGTACCCTGTCTTTTATTGGCAAGCTGTGCTACAACCGCCATATGTACAAGATGTTCATTTACTTCAACACCGAATATAGCATCGTTTAATTCTATATCTCCAACTTCTTTACCTTCAATATTGTATACAGATACTTTAGCCATTGTGCAATCCTCCTTTCTGTAAAGATTAGGCCTTAGCCTTCACTGATTCTTTTAATGTAACTAATGCTTTCTTAGAACCCGGTACTGCACCTTTTACTAAGATTAAGTTTTTCTCTACATCTACCTGCACTACTTCAAGATTTAATGTGCTGACCTTCTTTGCACCCATCTGTCCCGGCATTCCCTTGCCCTTAAATACTCGGCTTGGTGATGATGTTGAACCGTTAGATCCTTGATGACGATGGAACTTTGAACCGTGTGCCATAGGTCCTCTGTGCTGACCGTGTCTTTTAATAGCACCTTGGAATCCCTTACCTTTTGATATCGCACTTGCATCAACCTTATCTCCCACCTGGAAGATATCAGCCTTAATCTCATCCTTTACTGAGTACTCACTTGCATTATCAAACTTGAACTCTCTTACAAATCTTCCTACCGGATAATACTCTCTTTTGCCTTCATTCTTCTTAACAACCAACTTTTCAATGCCTGCTTTTTCCAAATGACCTTTTCTAGCCTTATTTACCAATTTTGTACGTATCTGTCCATAAGCTATCTGTACTGCCTGATAGCCGTCATTTTCCTCGGTCTTAACCTGTGTAACCACACAAGGACCTGCAGAAAGTACTGTTACCGGTACAAGCACTCCGGCTTCATTAAACACCTGAGTCATGCCAACTTTTCTTGTAAGTATAGCCTTTTTCATTTTTATTCCTCCATTTTTCTACAGCGGAGCATATCAATGCTCATCCTAGAGCAGGATTATCTACTCTTCATTTTTAATTCTATATGTACTCCTACCGGTGCCTCAAGACGTGATAAAGCATCAACCGTCTTTTGGTTAGGTGTAAGCACATCAATCAGTCTCTTATGAGTTCTTTGCTCAAACTGCTCACGTGAGTCCTTATATTTGTGAACCGCACGGAGTATTGTAACTACCTCTTTCTTGGTAGGCAGCGGCACCGGACCCGAAACCTTAGCACCTGCCTTCTTAACTGTGTCAACTATCTTAAGAGCACAGCTATCAAGCAGTTGGTGGTCGTACGCCTTTAGTATAATTCTCATAACTTGACTTGCCATAAAAAAAGTCGCCTCCTTTTCGTACTTTTATACAAAGTTCGACAAGCGGTGACTGTACACATCTCCGTGTGTGTCATATTAACTACACACGAAAATACCACATAGTGGTATCCTTTGCTGTTGTTTGTACAGTGACTTGTCGCCAGTTTTTGTAACATGACCTTCGCTCCACACAAAACCTATGCCCTATTATTCGGTATAGCAACCTGTGTTTCATAGCTATCAATGTCACAGCCCGAATATATTATCATAGATTTTAAGCTAACGCAAGAGGAGTTTAAAATTTTTTTTATTTTTTACTTTTATTAATGAACTGTCTAAACTGTATCGATGCATAAATCAATTATCCTAAGAATACAATCCGCGGTGTTGGAATAGACCAAACTTTTTATACTTTAAAATAAAAGAGCAACCTCCTTTCGGCTGCTCTTTTCGTTTTCCTCAGATTATAAATATATGTATCAACATCTGTTGCAGTCTATGAAACATTTTCAGACATATCCTCAACCTTATCAAAAAAACCTACAAAACCTATAAACTCTTCACCGGAGTTAAATATGCTGTTGTCTTTGATCACTATCCTGTCACCCTCATAAACAAACTTAACATAATCATCATTACTTCCGTATGCAATATATTCATTACCGTTCTTGGACTTTACTACTCCGGTAAATCTACCTGAATAGTATGGGTCGATAGGGGTTGTGATCTCTAAATCTATATAATCCTCACCGCTTCCGCTATACCAGCCCACTGTAAGCTCTGTAGTTATACCATTGTCATCATGACGTTTATATGTACCGTATATCCAATTTTGCCTGAATTCACCCATCCTTCTTGCTCTTGTCATGGTTTGTATTCTACCGCCATCTACCCACTTACCGTCAGTATCAACATAGTAGCCGTCCGGGGTGCGTCCGTTAGTGACCGGATACCCTCTTGAATCGAAGTAATAACACTCGGATACTTCGTCACCGTTGCCATCTATCCATAGCCACTTTGAACTCGGGTATGATCCGTTATAATATCTGTACCACCAGCTACCGCTGTCTGTTGTCCATACACCTGCAAATGCATTCAAAGCAAATACACATGACAACACCAAGGATAAGACAAATACTCTTCTTAAAATTTTTATGCTATATAATCTCCTTTCTTATCGAAAATTTTTATTAATCAAAAATATTCATGTTATCAAACCGTCACTATACGACTGTAAAATAATAACGATCATAGTAAAATTATCAGCCGCACTTATGCAAAGTTATGACCCGGTTATTGAACAACACCGGCACCGTATGCCCTGATACGTCCGAAAGGTACTTCCAGATCGGTAGGATCGTAAGCTTGGCTGAAATCAAAGCTTAGTGTAACTCTTTGTCCGTTACGACCTGCAAGATCATCTCTTCCGGGCAAATATACTTCTTGTACATCCTGAACAAAACAATTAGTACCGTCTCCGGACATTATATTGATCTTCCTTGTTCGGTCGAAATGAAAAAGCACCAGATAACCTGATTGATATGTACGATACTCTGCCGGCACTTTATCCCTATTTTGCATATCCTCATAAGATAAAGCCTCTATAGTTCCGCTGATATCAACATGTCCCGGATTATTGATATGGTCTATCATATCACCAACATAAATCCTTACCACCTGACCGTTATCCACCCACATACCGTCGCTGTTTAATCTGTAACCGTCTACGAAATCATTTAGGATACAATACCCGTTTTCATTAAAATAGTAACACTCCGCATAGCCGTCACCGTTACTGTCTATCCATTGCCATGCATTAACAGGCCATTTACCGTCTCCTCTAAGATACCACCAACCTACATTATCACGTACCCATAAGCCTCCGGCAAATGCAGTCCCAGTTGTCAAAACGGTAAATACAAAAACACACAAAAAAATCTTAAAACTTTTCATAATACCTCCTTTCTTATTGAATGCTGCTACGATTTTAATAAACATAAAACAAAGATCTTCAACATTAAGATTCCGAATAAAATTCCTCGCTTTATCTTTACTTAAGTCTAAAGTATACTCTTTCGGCATAAAAATCTATTACCCAATGAATAATCTTCTTTGAAAAATCCTAATGGTATTCAATGAATAAGAACAACTTGCACAAAAAGGGCAGTGTGCTTTTATGCAAATTGTATAGGAAGATTCCTGATCACAGTATTAATATTAATTGTAGCAGCTACCGTGAAATATATTATCCAATTCCGGTTTTAGGGGTTAATTTTGTTTTTCTTTTAATCATATTTGAAATATTATACACAAATGTAGCATAATTATATATAAACGGTGATTTTTTATTAGTTTTTTGTAAGAAATATTCAAATCTATTTTATACTATTCTTTATTGAACCCCTTACTTTGGGATGTTATAATTTCCCGGTGACTAATTATTGTTTTCTTTTTATCAAGTAAGAATAAAGTTTGTGATATTCTTTCTTACTTTATAAAATCGGAAAGGAGTACTATGAAAAAGATTATATTAACTGCGGCATTCTCCGTTATTATGTGTTTTGAGGCTCTGGCTTTTACTTCCAATAATCCGGAAGTCACAATTAAAAGCGGTGACACAGGAAGAACATACACATGGACTTCTCCGCTCGGAACCGAGATCACCATGCCTGTTATTACCAAGGATGCGATTATAAGTATAGCTAAGGAAGATGATGAAAAATATGCCGAATCATATTTTTATGATCCTTCGGGTGCGATTACACAAAGTAAAAATAAGATTATGTTCGGTTACAAAAATTCCGCCTTTGCCATCGCTTCTTTATCCTTGTACAAGCAGACGGATTATTCACCTATAAATATGAGCCATTATAATTACGACGATAAGATATTAACACTTAACAGAAGAGGATACCAAGGGCAGGATGTTATTATAGGTTTCTATAAAAATATATTGCCACGCAATAAGGTTAGAGGATGGGACTTTGAAGGTGCTCAATTTACGGAAGAAAATGCAGACAGAGTAGGATACTTCTATGTTGACATGAGCGGCTCGGCTCCTGCACAGTCTGCACAGTCACAAGGCTGGGAAAGCAGTGACAGAGGCTGGAAATACAAAGACAGCAACGGAAGTTTTATATCTGACAACTGGAAACAAATAGACGGTATCTGGTATTTCTTTGACGGCGAAGGATATATGGTCACAAGCTGGAGACAGATAAACGGAACTTGGTACTTCTTTAATGATAAAGGCGCTATGATCACAGGCTGGGTTCAAGTCGGCAATGATTGGTACTTCATGAACACTTCAGGAGCTATGTTGAGCAATACCACCACTGCTGACGGCTATAGGCTTGATGCCTCAGGAAAATGGTTAAAATAGTCATTTGATCTAAAATAAAAAAGCAACTTGAAATGTAACTTTCGAGTCTCGAATGATCGAGGATAATGCGTTACATTGAAAGTTGCTTTTTCGTGTCTTTATAAGAGTCAGATCAAAAAACTTATCAATCACTTTATTTAAAAGCCTTTTTGATTTTTATAAAATACATTTTGATCTCATTAAATATTCTAATTATAATAAGTGATATACCTATAATAAATAAACTTTCTATAGCATTTACAAAGCAATTATTGAATCGGGATAATTTTATATACGGGTCTTTGACAGTTTGCTAATAAAAAAATAGCTTCTAAGCCTTATATATACGCTATTTATAAGATAAAATATTTCGTTTTATAATATAGTATTTTATAGTATTATATGCTATAATAAGCTTTGGAGGTGTTTTTATGAAGGTTACTACATCAAAATCCAAGAATTCAGAATCTTTTTATATAGCAAAAAGTTTTATCAATAACAAGGGTAAGAGTACTTCGGTAAATGTAAGAAAACTTGGAACTTTAAATGAATTACTTAAAGAGCATGGTCCTACCCGTGATGATGTCATGCGTTGGGCAAAGGAAGAGGCTAAAATCGAAACAAAGAAATATAAAGAGGGACAAAAAAATAAAGCCGTACAACTTACATTTCATTCTGACAGACAAATAGATTATGATAAGCAAGTTTTTTATCGTGGCGGTTACCTTTTCTTACAAAAAATTTATTACATGCTTAATTTTGATAAAACATGCAGAAAACTTAGGGATAAGTATAAGTTTCAGTATGATATAAATGCAATTCTTTCAGATATCATTTATGCACGCATACTTGAGCCTTCCGGTAAACTCTCATCCTTTAATGTCGCTTGCGAATTTTTAGAAAAACCGTCTTATGAACTGCATGATATTTATCGTGCTTTGGATGTACTTGGAAATGAATGTGACTTTATTCAGTCTGAATTATATAAAAACAGCCATTTATTGGGTAAAAGAAATGATAAGATACTTTACTATGATTGTAGTAACTATTACTTTGAAATTGAACAGGAATCAGGAAATAAGAAATACGGAAAGAGTAAAGAACATCGCCCAAATCCCATTATTCAAATGGGGCTTTTTATGGACGGAGACGTTATACCTTTGGCTTTTTCACTTTTTGCAGGCAACGCAAATGAACAAACATCTCTAAAGCCTTTAGAAGAAAAAGTTTTATCAGAGTTTGGATGTCAAAAATTTATATATTGCTCCGATGCAGGTCTTGGATGTGAAAAAATACGAACTTATAATCATATGAGACAAAGAGCATTTATTGTCACACAATCCATAAAAAAACTTAATGGACAAGATAAAGCTTGGGCTCTTGATACCAAGGGATTTAGGAGAGTTTCAGATAATAAAAGCGTTGACATAACAATGCTTTCACCGGATGATACCGGACTTTACTATAAGGAAGAGCCTTATAACCCCCAAATAACAGATCAAAGGTTGATCGTAACTTATTCTCCTAAATATGCACGCTATCAAGAAACTATTCGTAATAAGCAACTTGATCGTGCCTGTAAGATGCTTGAATCGGGAAGTATAAAAAAAGAAAGAAAAAA
>CAJPUK010000019.1 GCA_905373785.1 uncultured Johnsonella sp.
CATTTACATCCTCCCCTCTGTACCTTGCAATTGACAGGCAGTCCTTATCACCTCTACCTGATATATTTATCACTATTATTTTATCCTTAGACATAGTAGGCGCAAGCTTTCTTGCATAGGCCACCGCATGAGCACTTTCTATAGCCGGTATTATACCCTCAGTTCTTGACAGGTATTCAAATGCACTTACTGCCTCTTCGTCTTCTATTGCCACATATTCGGCTCTTTTTGTATCATGCAAATAAGCGTGTTCCGGACCTATACCCGGATAGTCTAGTCCTGCTGATATTGAATATACCGGTGCTATACCGCCGTATTCATCCTGACAAAAATATGACTTCATACCGTGGAAGATACCAAGGCTTCCCCTGTTAATACTTGCTGCCGTATCTAAACTGTCCAAACCTCTGCCTGCCGCCTCGCAGCCTATCAGTCTTACCGACTCATCCTGTATAAAGTCATAAAAAGCACCTATGGCATTGGAGCCTCCGCCTATACAGGCTATAACCGCATCGGGAAGTCTATTCTCATATTTTAATATATCAGCCTTTATTTCCCTGCTTATTACTGCCTGAAAGTCTCTTACTATAGTAGGGAACGGATGCGGTCCCATAACCGAGCCAAGTACATAATAGGTATCGTCTATACGTCTTGTCCACTCCCTCATACAGGCGGATACTGCATCCTTAAGACTTTTGGTTCCTACTGTTACCGAATGAACTTTAGCACCTAAAAGTCTCATTCTGTATACATTAAGTGACTGTCTTTTAGTATCCTCTTCACCCATAAATATCTCACATTCCATACCCATCAGCGCTGCTGCCGTAGCTGTAGCCACTCCATGCTGCCCGGCTCCGGTTTCCGCTATAAGCCTTTTCTTGCCCATACGCTTAGCCAAAAGCACCTGCCCTAATACATTGTTGATCTTATGTGAACCGGTATGGTTAAGATCTTCTCTTTTTAGATATATCTTTGCTCCGCCCAAGTCTTTAGTCATATTTTCGGCAAAATACAGTCTTGAAGGTCTGCCTGCATAATTTTTAAGAAGGTCATTAAGCTCCTTTTGGAAACTTTCATCATTTTTATATTTATTATATTCATTTTCCAACTCTATTACCGCATTCATAAGGGTCTCAGGTATATATCTTCCACCATGAACTCCAAATCTGCCCTTGGCATTTTCTTTACTCATTACATTCTTCCTTTCTTATCATTTCTATAAGTCTTTTTATCTTAGCTCTGTCTTTTTTCCTGTCCGTCTCTGCTCCGCTTGATATATCCAGTGCGTATGGGGAAAGTTCTTTAAGAAAATATCTCACATTAGCCTCGTCTATTCCGCCTGCCAGCATATACCGCCTGTTAAGTTTTTTTAAAAGCTCAATATTTTTTATGCTGTGGCTTAAACCGCCTCCCTTGCCGGTATCTATTAAAACAAGGTCTGAGGCACAGGAGTTTATCTTATCAAGGCTTGATTTATCTTCTATCTTATGTGCCTTTATGATATCTGCCTTTGTTGATATTTTAAGGCTTTGTATGTACTTATTATCCTCTTCTCCATGTAGTTGTATTATATCAAACAGTCCTTTGTCAAAAAGTTTCTTTATAAATTCTATATCTTCATTTACAAATACTGCAACTCTTTTTATGGATCCGTCAAGTTTTTTACTTAAAACTTCAAGGCTTTTAATATCTATATTTCTATGACTTTTAGGATAGTTTATTATAAATCCGATATAATCCGGTCGGTATACATTTACCGCCTCTATGTCTTCCTCTCGAAACAGTCCGCATATTTTTATCTTAGTCATGTATACCTCTAAGGGATTTAAGTAACTCTACCCTATTGTCCGAGCGCATTAAAAGCTCCCCTATAAGCATCGCATCTATTCCCGACTCTCTTAAAGCCTTGACATCTTCAAGTCCTCTTACACCGCTTTCAGCCACACAGATATGCTCTCTTGGTATAAGTTCTCTTAGTCTTAGTGTATTTTCAAAGTCTACGTTAAAATTTTTAAGGTTTCTGTTATTGACCCCTATTATATCTGCTCCGGCTTTAAGCGCCAACTCTATCTCTTTTTCATCGTGGGTTTCAACCAAGGCATCAAGTCCAAGAGCATTGCAAAGTTTTAGGAAGTCTTTGATTTGATCAAAGTTAAGTATACTTACTATTAAAAGTACGGCATCCGCTCCCATTAACTTAGCTTCATATATTTGGTATTCATCTATGGTAAAGTCTTTTCTCAGCATGGGAAGTTTAATATTTTTTCTGATATCCGAAAATACTTCATCACTGCCAAGGAAGTATTGTTCCTCCGTGAGTACCGATACCGCTGCCGCCCCTGCTGCCTCATAGTCCTTTGCTATTGCCATATAGGGAAAGTCCTCTGATATAATTCCCTTTGACGGAGAGGCTTTTTTTACCTCACAGATAAAGTTAAGTTCATTTTGCCTTAATGCCTTGCTAAAGCTTAGTTTATTTACCTTTTCAAACTCAAATGCTTTTTTCTCAAGTTCTTCTTTTGAATTCAGGCTTTTAAGTCTTTCAAGTCTTTTTTGCGTAATTGCTATAAGTTCGTCTAATATCATATTTCACCTATGGGTTTGTATTTTTTATAAAATCTTCTATTTTTAGTGTCGCTTATGAGTTAATTAATCAACAGGTTTTACTTATATATTTGTATATTCTGCAAAATCTTCTTTTTTAGTGCCGCTCCTAAATTAATTAATTTATCAGCAGCTTACTTATATATTTGTGTATTTTACAAAATCTTCCAATTTTTTTAGTGCCGCTTTGGAGTCGATTAATTCACCTGCAAGTTTTACTCCCTCTTTTATGGAACTTACCTTATCTGCGATGTAAAGCGCTGCACCGGTGTTGATAACTACGGCTGCACGCTTAGCCCCGACTTCCTTACCGGAAAGTATACTTCTGGTAATATAGGCATTTTCCAAGGCTTCTCCACCCCTTAGTTCTTCCTTTTTATATCTTCCGAGTCCAAAGTCCTCAGGTTTTATGGTATAGGTCTTTTTTTCTTCTTTGTTAAATTCGCATACTAAAGTTTCGGAACTTACCGATACCTCGTCTAATTTGTCGTAAGCATATACTACCATACCTTTTTTTACTCCAAGACCTTGAAGTGCAGCTGCCATAGGCTCTACCAAAGCTTCTTCATACACTCCCAAAAGCTGCATATTTGCCTTTGCCGGATTTGCAAGCGGTCCTAATATATTAAATATTGTTCTTATACCTATTTCTTTCCTTACCTTTGCAACATATTTCATGGCACTGTGATAATTTTGTGCAAACAGAAAACATATACCTGACTTATCAAGCACCTCTTTGCTTTGTTCAGGGCTTAGGGCTATATTTACTCCTAAGGCTTCCAAACAGTCTGCCGCTCCCGATTTTGAAGATGCTGCCCTGTTACCGTGCTTGGCTACCTTTATACCGGCTGCTGCCGTAACTATAGCCGCAGTAGTGGATATGTTAAATGAATTGGAGGCATCTCCTCCCGTTCCTACTATTTCAAGTAAATCTCCTCTATAATCAAACTCAAGTGCGTGATTTCTCATACATTTTGCAAATGCGGTAATTTCTTCAATGCTTGCCCTCTTTATGCTAAGCGCCGTAAGAAACGCCGCCATAGCCACATCACTTGCACTACCGCTCATCATTTCTTCCATACAGGCATAGGCTGTATCTGCGCTTAAATCTTTACCCTCTACCAAATCTTTTATACTTTCTTTTATCATCTTGCTCCTCTTATTAAGTCTTTATTGTCAAAAGTTTTATGTCTTAGAATACCGCTTATGTATACGACTAGTGGTTCGGCATGTTGATAATCGTTCTAATTTCAACTATGCTCCTGACATTTCAGGTTATGATAGAGACATAGAATATATGTTAAATATCAATGTGTCAACGCACTAGTGTAATGTATCATTGACATTTAATTAATATCAAATAGTATAGTAGCTCTCGATTCTCTTTATATATTTGTTACAATCTATCAATGATGCTATGCACCGGTGCAACATACGCAAATTAGCAGTCCATTTAAAATTGCCATAAGTATGCTAATTTGAAGTGAATTTTCTATTTTGTGAAACCGTTATATAAAGTGAGTCATGCACTAACTGCACTGTAACAGGAAGTTCTTTATCATATCTTCTCCTTGCTGTGTAAGTATTGACTCCGGGTGAAATTGCAGACCGTATATAGGATACTCTCTATGTCTTACTGCCATGATCTCCGCCTCTTCACTGCTTCCTATTACCTCAAGGCAATCCGGTATAGTTCCTTCCACTGCACAAAGCGAATGGTATCTTGCAACCTTAAGCTTGGTACAAAGTTTATTGAATATAGGAGCCTTATTGTCAAGGTATATATAGGATTGTTTGCCGTGCATAAGTTTTTTGGCATATGAGACCTTTGACCCGAAAGCCACACAGATAGCCTGATGCCCAAGGCATATGCCGAGTATAGGTATATCTTTAACCGCCTTTATAAGCTCTACGCTTACCCCTGCATCTTCCGGTTTTCCGGGTCCCGGTGAAATAACTATTGCCTTAGGTTTTAAGTCTATGATTTCCTTGACACTTAATTCATCATTTCTTATTATCTTTATATCACTGTCTATCTTTCCTATAAGCTGATACAGGTTATAGGAAAAGCTGTCATAGTTATCTATCAAGAGTATCATTACATTTCCTCCTTACATGCGGACTCTATAGCATATTTTACCGCCTTCATCTTATTGACACATTCTTCATATTCAAGCTCGGGGTCAGAGTCTGCCACTATGCCGGCACCGGAGCGAATAACCAGCCTGTCTTTCTTTTTATATGCCAGTCTTATAGATATGCAGGTGTCCATATTTCCGCTAAAGTCTATATAGCCTATAGCTCCTCCGTATATACCTCTTTTATCCCCTTCAAGTTCATCTATTATCTCACAGGCTCTTATTTTAGGTGCTCCGGAAAGTGTACCTGCCGGAAGCACGGCTTCTATCGCATCAAGCGCATCCTTGTCTTCTCTTATAAGTCCCTTTACTGTAGAACCTATGTGCATAACATGGGAAAATTTTACTATTTCCATATATTTATCAACCTTTACACTTCCAAACTTACTGATCTTACCAAGGTCATTTCTTCCAAGGTCTACCAACATATTATGCTCAGCCTTTTCTTTTTCATCTGATAAAAGGTCTTTTATAAGTTTCTTATCTTCATCTTCCGTACTGCCTCTTTTTCTTGTACCTGCCAGCGGAAATGTTGACAGTTTTTTATCCTTAAGTTTTACAAGGGTTTCCGGAGATGCACCGGCTATTTCTATATCATTACTTGAAAAGTAAAACATATACGGTGAGGCATTGCTGATCCTAAGTCTTCTGTATGCATCCAACAGGCTTCCGCTTGCCTTTGCTTCAAGTTTGTTGGATAAGACTACTTGGAATATATCTCCCTCGTATATATATTTTTTTGCCCTGCCGACTATTTCCATATACTCTTCTTTTTTAAATAAAGGCTCAAAATCCGATAAAAGCTTTATTTTCTCTTCTTCCTTCGCTTTTCCATGTTTTATAAGTCCTATAATTCTTTCTATTTCTCTTAATGCCTCTTTATAATTTACTTCTATATCATCACTGGCTATGTCCATATTTACTATTACTATGATTTTTTGTTTATAATTATCATAGGCTATGATTTTATCGAACAGCATAAGATCCATATCTTTAAAGTCTGCATCTTTTGAATTATCAAGTTTTAACTTCGGTTCTGCATACTTTATATAATCGTATGAAAAATACCCTACCAAACCGCCGGTAAAGCTTGGCAGTTCTTCCTGTTTGGGACTTTTGTACTCGCTCAGTATTTGCCTTATATATTTTGCAGGGTTTATACAGTCTTCTTCAAGTCTTACTCCGTCTTTATCCTTTATCTTTATTTTATAATCATTAAGTGTTATCTCTAATTTAGGCTCAAATCCGAGAAAGGTGCATCTTCCCCAAGTCAGATTTTCTTCCGCAGACTCAAGTATATATGTGTGTGTGCTGACTTCTTTAAGTATTTTAAGTAACTCTATGGGAGTTCTCACATCCGCAAGTATCTCAGTACTTACAGCTATTTTCTTATATATTTTAAGCTTCGCTGTTTCCCTAATCTTATCTAAACTTATATTGGTCTTCATACTTCCTCCTGATGTAAATGTATTTTTACTGATTATTTAGTGTTTAACGACTTCACATACTTCATGTTATGGGCAAGATCTTTAATAAAAACAAAAAACTCGCCCATGACAGATTTAAAATCTATCAAGGACGAGTAATATTTACCCGCGGTGCCACCTTAATTCATGTGTACTGATACACATACCCTTTTTCAGATACCAACATATCCTATACAACTAACGTATGTATTAACGTCATAGAATACTCAGCTTAATAAAGCCTTTGACTATGCCCTCAGTGGTCCATTTAACAAACTGCATTTCTATCCGGCTTCCAGCCACCCGGACTCTCTGTAAGCGCATGAGAGTTTTTATCTCCACCTCAACGGTTTAAGTTATTAACTTTTTAATTGCTGATTATTAAAGCATTTAAAAGGACAAATGTCAAGAAAATTATAAAGGTTATTTTTTTAACATTTACTTGTTATACTGAACTATTCTCATTTAAACTGATACTGTAGGCATTTTTATTACTATACAACATATACAATCCATTATTTGACCAGCTAATGTATCGAAGTTTCAACCTGCTTACCCAATTTTAGGTTTGGGAAGTTTGGGTTATGAATTATTTTAAACAAATAGAATTACACTATGCTTTTATTTCAACAATTTGTATTAGTTGTTTGTCTTGAAAAATGGGCATCTGTCCTTTATACACTGATTATTTTGTTCAGTAAAACCACACTCTATTTTTGTTTTTTCCATCTCAATACCGAAATGTTCTTTAACAAAATCTACGGCAGATAGTATTGACAAAAACGAATCTCTTTTGCAACAGCGTGGTCCTCCAATCTCACCAATCTTTCCAAGTGACTTAGAAGTCATCTTGTGTGACAAGGAAAATGGCTCGTTAGTCAGCGGTGTAGACTTTGAAATAATCGAAATAAATATTCCTGAGCTTATTCCTGCTCCGCAAGCTCCCCAAAATCCGCACACACCGCCCGGAACACATTTGCCACGATTCATCATCTCAATTAATGCACTGTGAAGGTCAATATCTCCACCTGCATTCTTATATGCAGCAAGCAGTGCGGACCCAACCATAACATGGTGCTCCGGACCATGCATATGGCAAAATGGCATCAACATGATTTTTTCTATTATTTCGATCGGGTTCTTTGATTCTTCTCTAATACATAAGCCGATTATACTGTCAAGTCCCTGAGTATGGCAATCATTACATACATAGTGAGCATTAATACATCTTGTTTTACTATTTTCTTTTTTATGACAGAGTTCACACTCCATTAAAATATCCGACTCAAGATATTCAAGCAAAGCCTTACAAATCAAACATTCCTCTTTCACAGAACATACCTCCCAACCTACAGCTTTGTGGCTGTTTTCAATATATAGACTTAATCTCCGCTACCCAGCAGAAACTCTTTATGAAAAAGTGCATAAGATACTATAGCAATAAGCTTATACATTAAATACATCTGCTCTTTCTCTTCTTCATTACCGGTATCCCAATTTTCTACACTCAAATACTTCATCATATCTCTTTGGGCAGCTTCAAGCTCTTCTATTTCAAAGGTATAATCTTCATAATATCTGTTCCATAACTGCTTTACAAAGGCTATATCCTTTTTTTGATAAAGCTTATATAATGCCTTTTCTTCTAAATGCTCAATATAAGCAAATCCTTTTTTACAACTATTATTCAAATAAAAACTATACATCAATGCACCTCTTATCTTTTTATTTTGCTTGAGTAGTGTGGTGTTTTTAACACAGTTGTCCTTATCCTATAAGCTTATACCAAACCTTCCGCTTTCATACGAATCGCATAAAATTCCTGAAATGTATCCGGTTCTTTTTCTATTGTCTCCTGCATTAAAAGCAACCTTCTTTTACCAAGCCTTCTATCTAACAAGGCAAATATTCTTACGATTAAGTTTTCACTATCCAAGCTCATGTCAATACTTTGATTATCAAACTCTGCAAAGGCGGCATAAAAACTTCTTTGATCAAATACTCCGAGTTTCAAAGCTGTATCATCCATAAAAGCATATTCAACTTTCATGCGTTTTTCGTATTTTTCGTCTTTCGGAAATAAATCCGCCTTCAGCCAATTATTCCAAAAGCAACCCTTAATGATCTCTTTTCCGTCGTACCTTATAGCAGCCCTTCCCTCATGGTCAGGACTTCTGCTGTAGGATGTTGCAAAATACTGAATATGCCCCCTAAGACATTCCGCTAGATATTCTGTTTCCAATTTTTTTCTTATACCGCTCCAGCTTGCCATTATCTAATCCCCTTATTCTCCACTTTCTTTTCCTCTTAACTCATTATCATTGCCTTCTTGTATGGTAATGGTTATTACCTATTATTTATATGCCTACTTTTTTATTTTCTTTCCGTTTTTTTAATCAATCTTTTCTTCCAAGCTTGACTGTTCAGTTTTTAAGTCAAATGATTTTATAAAGAGCCAATCTCCGGCAATCTCTACTTTAACCTCATCTTTTATATAATTCTTTTCAAGTTTTACCTTTCAAAGCTCCTTACCTGATATTTTTCCATTATACTTT
The DNA here is from genome assembly GCA_905373785.1 of uncultured Johnsonella sp. GTDB lineage: Bacteria > Bacillota > Clostridia > Lachnospirales > Lachnospiraceae > Johnsonella. Next base: position 8,764 of record CAJPUK010000019.1, read on the forward strand.
TTATTTTACTTTCTATATCTTTATATTCCGTTATCTCATCAGTTACTAAATCCTTACTTTTCAGCGAATAACTTTTATTTCCCCATCTTTCATTACTTTTTCCATAACTAACTCCTTCATAGTAAAGATAGTATAGTTTACCGTCTCTTAGCTGTAATTTCTGTATATCTTTTGCTTCGACTTCAAAACGAATATCCGAACCGCCAGTTTTCATGCTGTAAATTCCACTTTGCCCTATTTCATCTGAAAAGTAGTAGATTCTATCATTGTACACTGCACCAAGAACTCCTATTGTAGAATTATTATTATTTTTGTACTGAATAAGAAATTCGTTAAATCTATATTCATCTGTGTATTGTTGATTTGTACAACCTGATAAAAACAGTACTGTGAATACTAAGGTAATTAATCTTTTCATATGGATTTATCCTGTTATTTATCTGTCCAAAACACTTTCGCATCTTATGAACTCAAAATATTACTGCATATATTATACATTATAACACCTAAATTTGGCACAATAAATAATATTTGATTGTTTCATTATAATAAAAAATTGTTTTTAGATTCATATATTATTATATTTATATCTTTTTATTGATAATATTTTGTAAATATACTACAATTTCAATATGGTGTTTTAATAATTATATTATATGATGTATGTAATCGACATAACAGGATATATATGTAACACACTATCCTTTTGTATTAAAGTTTTGCTAAGACCAAAAAGCTACCAAGGAGTCATTATGAAGAAAAGATATATTTTTTTAATTATAATAACATTGTTAATAGGTTTGCCCTTACTTCGTTTTTGGGGGATGAAACAGGAAATGCAATATACCGCAAGAAGTTACAGAGCTAAAGAACTGGTGGAAGAAGTTATAAAAGAACAAGATTCAAAAGCCTTTACTGATGAGGGTATAATTAAAAGCTATGAAATTGATTATGATACAGTAAAACATAACTCTATGGGAGGATTTTCAATATTAGCATATGTAAACAATGATAAGGAGTTGTACTTTCGCTTCTTATTTGATAAACACCATGGGCTTGGTATAGGTACATATTCCATGTCAAGCAAACTTGACGATATATTAAGAGAAGCATACTCTACCGAATGATACGGCTACCGCTTAATTTACAAAATCCAAATAATTTCACCTTATAATGTTACAGCTTATTATAAAAAATACTGACAGCTATACTGTAGCATTATAAAGCACTGCTTAGTAATTTCGGACTTAACGGTTAGGACTTAGACAGCAAAGAGTTTGTAAAATCAAACTACAGGTTTACAATAAAAAGGATTGTAAGAAGTCCACAATACCTCTATGTTGTAAACATATAGGTACAATAATATAGCTGCAAGGAGCAAATAAAATGACAAAAAAGCAGATAATTGTAATGATGCTGATAATAATATTTTTACTGATAGGCGTTTCTATGTTAAATGGTGTAGCTAAAAAAAATGAAACGAAGCAAACTATGACATATATTGTATACAGTGATGAAACAAAGGAATTAATAGAGAATTTAATAAAAAAGCACGATCCTAAGGCTTTCACTGATGAAGGTAATATAAAAAGCTATGAAATTGATCCTGAAACCATATCCGCAAACCCCATGGGTGGAATAATGTTTGTTATATATATAAACAATGATAAACACTCAGATATAGGAATTACATTAGGCAGTAATAATAATGGAGATTTAGTTATAAAATCTTATGATTTATCTCCAAAACTCTTTGATATTTGGGGAATCAATCAAGATGATTAGAAAACTTTTATACCCATATTGATTTTTCAAATTATAAAACAACAGTATACACTTGATAATATTGATTATACAGATGTTGAAGCTATAACAATTATCGATAAAAATACTTTAAATAAAATTTGCCAAAATAATATGACTTTAATATTGAAACAGCTCATATAATAGTAAAAGTAAAAAAATGAATTGATACTAAACTTCCCGGTTTATCGAAAAATAGGAAAAGCTACCTGTTTAACTTACTTATTTCAAAAGTAGTATATAATGACATTAAAAGGAATCATACTTCAGGAGAGTTTACAATTATATGCCATGAAATTCATTAAAAATAATGGGGTAGAATATATTAAAAGTATATAACTATAATAAACCGGAATCTATGGATGAACTCAAAAACTTAAATCCTGTAGGTTATAATTTTATTAAAAATTTAGAAAATCACAACAATGATTTAACTGATTATATATCCGAGGAGAACCCTTAAATGAAAAAACAACTCATTATAGCAACCTTATTAGCCCTACTTTTTTTAGGTGTATCCTTAATTGTTAAGTATAACAGCAAACCAAAATACCAAAATATATTTGATGAAATATATTTTGGTGAGGAAAGTATATTTCATATTCCCTATGGATATTCTTCATTTAGCAAAATCCCCGGTATCCATGATATACCGGCTCGAAAAGACTATGAATTTGATGATTCAATTATTGAGCGTTATACCGACAATACAACAATAGATAGCTTATCTTGGTCAACTTGGTTTTTTTTCAATTTTCCGGAAGCTATATTTTCAATATCCTTTACAAGTTTTCTACAAGAAGATACAAATATTTATATCGTTTATGACTATTTTGAAAAAAAGCATTTGTTAGTTGAAAAAATTTATGTAAGCCGAAGTATCAGTAAGTATGACAGAAAGCACAGTAAAAAGGTTGACACAATAAAAAAGTATTTGGATGAAGCCGGTGTTCCTGTAGAATCAATCAGGAAAGCTGCCGATCAACTGCTTTATGACAAAGTTATAGAAGACTGGATAACTTACACTAATTCAGCATTCAGCAAAGAAAATATAGGTAAGGTTACTATAGAAAGAAGCCCGTTTTTTAAAGACTAATACGTTTATAAGCAGTAAGGTTTGTACTGTATTATTGTTTTAGATAAAGTCATTTCAAGAGTACATTACATTTAAGATTTGAAATTATTAGACTTAAATTCATTTACTTTAGGCAACAGGTAATTTAACATACTTATGCAATAAATTGCAGGACACAGTTTCAACAAATAATTACATACTTTTAAAGAGCATAAAATCTCCTTACAGTTCAATCTTTAAGCATTAGCACTTTGGATAAAGCGAGGTACAAATTTCACAGACGAGAACTGTTTAAGTGCAGTCCGCAAACTTTTGTATAAAGTTAAGTTTTTAAGTCCGTGTAAATTTGTCGATACTTTATCCGAAGTCCTGCGAGCAAGACTAAACTACAAGGAGATTTTTTATAATATCTTATTGAAGCAGCGCCCTCACTATGCCGTCCACACTATACTCCCTTGCCGACATAAGCGGCTCTACCCCCAGCCTTTTGCAAGTGCCGGTTGTAACAGGTCCTATGGACAATACTCTACCTTCAAGTAAAGCCTTGTCTTCCACCATTTCACATAGGGTATGTGCGGTTATACTGGATGCCACAACTACATAGTCATAATTTTTTATCAATCTCTTAATATCAAAGGTTCTTCTGTAATCCCTAAAGGTTTCATATAGGGACACATCCGTATACTCGACCTTATTTGCCTCAAGCTCTTCTACAAGCTCTGCAGAAGCCTCCCTTGCCCTAAGCAAGAGTAACTTCTCACCCTTAAGTTGTTTGCACAACTCGACCGCAAGATCCTTATTGGAAAAACTGCTCGGCACAAAGTCGGCTATATAGCCGTAATTTCTAAGAGTCTGCGCACTGCCTTTTCCGATTGCCGCAAACTTTATATTGGAAAGTTTCCTCAAATCAACATTATGCAGTTCTTTTAACTTCTCAAAAAATACTCTGATTCCGTTGGCACTGCTAAATACCAGATAATCATGACTTTCTATGTATTTTTCTATATTGTTATAGAAATCACTTTCTATAGGCACGCTTTCTATGATACTGATCTCATCAATATCACAGCCTTCATCTGCCAAGGCAGCCTTTATTTTATGGCATATATATCTGGTTCCGGTCAGCAGTATCTTTTTTCTGAAAAGCTTTTTATCACTGTATATTTCAAGGAAGTTATCCAGCTCGTTTGATAAGCTTACCACTTCACCCACTACTATAATAGCAGGCGGCAAAAGCCTAGCTTCCTTTACTTTTTCTTCTATATCCGCAAGTGTTCCCACACATTTTCTTCTGTTATATCTGCTTCCGTCTGAAAGTACAGCCACAGGAGTATCGGATGCTTTACCATGCAAGGTCAATCCCTGTACTATGTGGTGCAGCTTGGCAAGCCCCATCATAAATACAAGAGTTCCCTCAAGCTTTGATATGTTTTCAAAGTCTATACCGGCTTCGTCTTCTCTATGGGCTGTAATTATATGACAGGAAGATACGAACCTTCTGTCGGTAACCGGTATCCCCGCATAGGCGGGAACGGCAATTGACGAAGTTACTCCCGATACTATTTCGTAACTTATTCCCGCTTCTTTAAGAGCCAAAGCCTCTTCAGAGCCTCTTCCGAAAAGATAAGGGTCTCCGCCCTTTAATCTGACAACATACTTGCCCTCTCTTGCCTTATCCATTAAAAGCTCTATAATACTTCCCTGACTTAAGTAATGGTTCGCCGCCTCTTTACCTACATATATAAGCTCGGTATTAAGACTTGCATAGTTAAGCAAGGAGATATCTATAAGATTATCATATACTATTACATCCGCCTCCTGTATACATTTCATGGCTTTTTTCGTAACAAGCTCCATATTTCCGGGACCTGCTCCGACTATTGATACCGAAGGTCTACATATATTATTTGCCTGCATTCAACAATTCCTCTGCCATATCAGCAGCCTCTGCCACCGCCTTATCTTTTCTTACTTTCCTGTCAAGATATCTGCGCTTACCTGTAGCATACATAGCATATATATGCACAAACTCCTCATCTATGACATCTGTATAAATCCCATAAGGTGCATTGCAATCTGCATCTATGCTTTCTAAAAATTTACGTTCAATATAAAACGCCAAATTACTGTCCTTATCACTTATAGCCGCTATCAAGTCCTTAAACTCGCCCTCTCTGGTCTCAAGTGCAAGTATCCCCTGTGCCGCTGCCGGAAGAAATACCCTAGGATCCATTCGCTTCATATGAAAACCGTCATAAAGATCCGTACCGAACTTATCCGCAAGTCTGTTTATGCCTGCACTTGCAAGTATTATGGCGTTATAATCTCCCCTTACAAGCTTGGTCAGCCTTGTAAGTACATTGCCCCTTATATCCTTAATATCAAAGCCCGGATTAAGTCCGCTTATTTGTATCTTTCTTCTAAGCGAGGATGTTCCAAGACAAAGCCCCGATACATCCGAACTTAAGTCAATGTCATCATCGGATACAAGCATATCCGAAGGGTCTTCTCTTTTAAGTACCGGACTTATTTCAAGCCCTTTTCTTACTTCCATGGGCATGTCTTTTCCCGAATGTACCGCCATATCCACCTTACCTGAGAGTATGGAGTCCTCAAGCTCCGCTGTAAAAAGCCCCTTGCCTCCTATAGCGCTTAAGGGTCTGTCCTGCATTTGATCGCCTATAGTTGACATCATCACTATTTCAAATTCTATATCACCGTCATAATACTTTGATATAGCCTTTGCCACGAGTTCGGTCTGGCATACCGCAAGCTTACTTTTTCTGGTTCCTATGCGTATTTTCTTAGGCTTATGCAACATCTTTTTTCATATCTCCAATTACCTCAAGTATATGTCTTATATATATATTTCTGATGCCTTCGTACTCGCCCATACCTTTAAGTACTACAGCAACCTGATAACCTTCATTCTTAAGAAGAGTATTCCAAGCCTCTTCATCATCACCTGCCATATCGTTTTTGGCATGATCTCCCGCTACAAGCATTAATGGAGTAAGAACTATCTTCTTATAATTGTGTTTTTTAAGTTCTTTAAGTACTGTATCGAAGTCAGGATAAGCCTCAACTGTTCCTACGAATACATTATCAAGTCCTCTTTCCTTAAACCTGTAATCAAGTGCCGCATATACGGAATTAACATGATGATCGCTTCCATGCCCCATAAATACTACTGCGGTGTCATCCTTGGAATATACAAAGCCCTCTTCAAATTCAAGATTCCACTCGCCGTTGTCAATAATATTTGCATAGGCTTTTACAACTTCATTGTAATCATCATCAAGTGTAAGCAGGGGAGAAGCACAGACGATTCTTTCAAATTTATCCTTATAAGCTTCAATATCAGCCTTCATCATATCGTACTCTATACCGTTTACTATATGGGTGGGCTGAACATACACTTCTTTAATGCCGTCGTCAAGCATTCTTTGCATAGCGGTTTTAACATCATCTATAAGAATGTTGTCTCTTTTTTTAAGTACTGCCATAATAATCTTGCTTGTCCATGCCCTATAGAGTTTGATACCGCCTGCAGCTTCCTGTAACTCTTTTTCCAAAAGATCTATGTTCTTTATCCTTGTATCTTCATGTGTGGTTCCAAAGCTTACTACTAACAGTGCCTTATTTTCCATATCTTATCCTATTAACCCTTTCTTTATACATTCCGCAAGTTCCTTGGCATAGTATGTTATATAAATATCCGCACCGGCTCTGTATGCCGCAACCGCCATCTCGCACATGATCCTTTCCTCGTCAAGGTAATTAAGTTTGCTTGCCGCCTTAACCATAGCATACTCTCCGCTTACCGAATAAGTAGCTACAGGAAGATTGGTTGCTTCCTTTACCCTGTAAAGTACATCAAGATAGGACATAGCCGGTTTTACCATAAGTATATCCGCTCCCTCCGTCACATCCTGTAAGGCTTCCTTTACTCCCTCAACCGCATTGTGCACATCCATTTGATAGCTTTTTCTGTCTCCGTAAGCCGGTGCGGAGCCTGCCGCATCTCTAAACGGTCCGTAAAAGGCTGAAGCATACTTGGTTGAATAACTCATAATAGGAGTATTCTTAAATCCTTCGCCATCCAGTGCCTCTCTTATAGCCTTGATTCTTCCGTCCATCATATCGGAAGGCGCTATCATGTCAGCTCCGGCTTTAGCGTGTGATACGGATATCTTAGCCAGACTCGGAAGTGTAGCATCATTATCCACATAAAAATTATCTATAATACCGCAATGTCCATGTGAAGTATATTCGCACATACACACATCGGTAATTACATAGACCTCATCTGCATATTTTTCCTTTATTGCCTTTACCGCTTCCTGCACAACTCCATGTTCATGATATGCAGCAGAGCCTATCTCATCTTTATGTTCAGGTATACCAAAGAGTAGCACCGCTCTTACCCCTACACTTAAAAGTTCATCTATCTTTTCAAAACACCTGTCCTTACTATATCTGTACTGTCCGGGCATAGAGTTTATCTCTTCTTTAATATTGCTTCCTTCCACTATAAACATAGGATATACAAGTGAAGCTACATCTATTCTTGTCTCTCTTACCATCCTCCTTATAGTATCTCCACCTCTTATCCTTCTGGCTCTATATAACATTTCTTTGCTTTATCCTCCTAAAACTGTTAATTACAAACTTCTGGTTTGTGTAGTAAATTTATTTATATACTTTCTTATAATATTTGCTATCCTATGTGTAAGTTTATGATTATTACCAAGACTTGTAACACTGATCAATAATTCATCTTTGTCAATTATGCTTGGAAAGTAAAAATCACAATTCTCCTTGCAGGAGGCATCATTTACACTGATTCCTTTTTTCCTTGCAAGTTCCGATACGGCTTTATGCAAATCCTTGTCATCCGTAGCAAGTATCAGATAGTTGATTTTATCAAGGAACTTTTCCTCAAATGCCTGCTCGTAAAGTCTTAAGCTCTCATTTTGTATAAGCTTGATTTCCGATGAAATATCAGGGGCAATAAGCACTACATTTACATCAAACTTAAGCAAGGTCTTAAGGCGACGGCAAGCTATCTTACCACCACCTACTATAAGAAAATATTTTTTTTGTATATTAATGTAAAATGGGAAAAAATCGTACATAACAGATTATATAGATAATTTCTTATTCATTTTTTCTACAAGCTTATCCTGTAACTCCTTGTCAAATCCCTTCTCAAAGAATATATCGGAATAAGTATCCAAAAGCTCTTTCCAAGAGTTCTCCTCTTCACCTGCTACTATAGGATAAAAATGTATACCGTTCTTGAATGCCGCCTCCATATCTCCGGGAGCGTCTCCCAGCATAAGCATCTTTTCCGGATCCCTACCCTCTTTTATCACACCTATGCAGGCTGTCTTACTTCCATCACTTTGTGAAAATATCTGACTTGCTATATCTATGATACCGTTATCAGTCCACTCGGTCTCTATAGCCTTTCTGTTGGCTGAAGAAACTACCATGATATCGGCTTTTTCATGCAGCTTGTCTATACATTCTTTTACATACTTGAAAGCTGTAGGTGTGGGAAGAGCCTCAACTATCTCATTGACCCTTCTTGACCATCTCAAGGCTTTCTCAAATATAGGATTGGTAGCCGTGCTGCATACTTTCTCAAGCTCCGTATTGGAGAACTTATGATTATCCTTAGTCCACTGTACATAGTCGGCTCTTGTGTCTTTTTCAAGATCCATCTCTTCCAAAATCAAAGCTAAACCCTTAAACCTGTTTATGCCTCTGGTCTTGGAAAAAAGATTGATTTCTTTCCACTTTTCAAGTCCCTCTTCGGCTCTTTCTTCAGGTACAAAAACCTCTACGAATGCCTGACCGAAACCCTTTATATGCTTTACTGTCATAGAGTCTATCGCACAACCGTCCGAGTCTATACATACCACATATTCCTTTGCCATAAAAACCTCCTAACTGTATATTCGTTTTATTAAATAAGGTATAGCAAGCTCAAAGTCTACGCCAAACCTTTTATCTAACTTGACATCTGTACTCTTTATTGCAGCCAGCACAAAGTCCGCCGCAATACTCACAGCTTCATATATACTGAAGCCTCTTACGAAAAGGGCACAAAAACAGGATGCAAAGCAGTCTCCGGTTCCTATATATGATCTGGTAACTCTTTCATGAAAATAGTACTTTACTTCTTTACTCTGCTTATCATATATGGCAATCCCAAATTCATTTTCATCAAATAAAACTCCCTTTAGCACCACATACTTTATAGGCAGTTTATCAAAACCGCTTAACAGATCTTCAATATACTCCTTATCATGCACTTCTTTATATTCCTTGCCTGTCATAAGTGCAGCCTCGGTAATATTTGGAAGTACTATGTCGGCATATTCACACAGCCTGTACATCTCTTTGACATGCTCCATATCAAAGCCGCTGTACAGCTCTCCGTGATCCGCCATGGCAGGGTCTACTATCCTGCTTCCGTTACCGATCAACTTGGAGTTCATAATATCTATAACATATTCTATCTGCTTTTTATTGGCAAGATAGCCCGTATACACTGCCGAAAACTCAACTTTTTCCTTCAGCCAGTGCTTATATATATCTTCTATATCGTCCGTCAAATCCCTGCAAAACGGATCCTCAAAACCCACATGGGTGGATAACACCGCAGAGGGTAATATAGAAGCCTCCACACCGCAGGCTGATATTACAGGCAGTGCTACAGTAAGTGAGCACCTTCCCACACAGGATATATCCTGTATGGTCAATATTCTGGTCTTTTTCATTTGTGTCAATCTCCTTCATCCCAAGGTACTTCTTTTAGAGCGTATAGCGACATATCCACTTTGCCGTCCTTAAACTTTACACCTTCTTTTTCAAGTAACTCTATTTGCTTATTCAAACCTCCGAAGGCAAAGGCTTTGCTTACCTGACCGTCTTTGGTCACTACCCTGTGACAGGGTATGGTATCAGGATCGGGGTTTACATGCAGGGCATATCCTACCACTCTTGAAAGCCTCGGTCTTCCAAGCTTTTTTGCTATGTAACCGTAACTTGCGACCTTACCTTTGGGTATTTTTTTTACTTCTTCATATATTAAATTAAATGTATTCTTATTTTCCATTTTTAATAATTATCTAAAAAATGATGCTCTCCGTCTGTGTCTTTATAGGCTATAACAGTCTTAAGATTTACATTTTCCACACTTCTGAATATATTCTTTTCTATATAAGGGCTTTTCTTTGACATATACTTTATAAGTTCCTTGATCTCGGCACGCTTGGAGCCTTGCTCCGTACCTCCGCAAGATGCACAGCTTTCCGTAAGTCTGCAGGCACACTGTATAAAATGCAGCTTATTATAATTCACCCAATGTTTTATATCATCTTCTCTTATGAGATACATAGGGCGTATCAGCTCCATTCCCTCAAAATTGGTACTTTTTAACTTAGGCATCATGGTTTGTATCTGTGCACCGTATATCATCCCCATAAGTATAGTCTCTATTACATCATCAAAGTGATGCCCCAGTGCTATCTTGTTGCAACCAAGCTCCTTAGCTTTACTGTATAGATGTCCCCTTCTCATTCTTGCACAAAGATAGCAAGGTGATCTGTCCTGCTCCGCAACTATATCAAAAATATCCGAAGAAAACACATCAACCGGTATATCAAGCAGCCTTGCATTATCAAGTACGGTTTTGTAATTAAGGTCATTGTAACCCGGATTCATAACCAAAAAAATAAGTTCAAAGTTCTGCTTTCCATGTTTATAAAGCTCTTGGAAAAGCTTTGCCATAAGCATGGAATCCTTGCCTCCCGATATACATACCGCTATCTTATCGCCATCCTCTATAAGTTTATATTCATTTATCGCCTTTGTAAATTTTTTCCAGATATCTTTTCTGAATTTCTTTATAATACTTTGCTCTATTTGCTTATGCTTATCCCTTACACTACCCTCGGCACTGAAATACCTTTCAAGTTTAATTCTAAGATACTCTCTGAAACCGCCGCTCACATTGTAGGTATCGAAGCCCTCATCTCTAAGGCTTTCTGCCAGTATGGAGCTTTCTCTTCCATAATAACATATCAGATATATAGGTTTGTCCTTAGGCAGCTCCTCTATATGATCGTCTATATCATCCCAAAAAATATTAATTGCATTCGGATAAGTATCCTTATCATACTCTTCCTTACGCCTTATATCTATAATAAGCTTTTCTCTTTTATCAGCTTCCAATTCCAAGATACTTCTATCTAACATATATTTCCTTCTGAACATAATAACTTTTCGGCAATAAAAATGCCGTCTATAACTTTATCATGTTTACAGCAATTATTCTAGGCTTTTTTTATGTTAAAATTTACACTAAATAAGCTGTTAGAAGACAGGATACATAAAGACAGCTTAAGCCTTTAAATACTTATCTTTTAACAGCTTTTTAGTTAATCTGTGAGCCTTTAGCCCTTATCAAGAAACAGCTCATCATACTTTTCCAATATAATCTGCTTAATATATTCTCTAGTCGATGTTTTTATAGGATGAGCTACATCCTTATACTCTCCGTCAGATGCTAGTCTTGACGGCATGGCTATAAACAAGCCCTTTTCTCCGGATAAGATCTTAATGTCATGTACTACGAATTCGTCATCTATAGTGATGGATACGATAGCCTTCATCCTATCACTCCTATCTAACTTCCTCACTCTGACATCTGTAATCTGCATGTACAGTTCCTCCTTAAATTATATATTATAAAGTATATCTTTCGTTTTTCTCTATAACTATCTTTATACTTTCCGGAGTCCCTTCATGATGTGTATTGGCTTTTATGGTATCCCTGCTCTCAACTATACAATTTTCTATAACACAGTTATCACCTATGTATACATCGTTTAATATTACAGAATTTTTTATAGAACAGTTATTACCCACATATACTTTTTTAAATAATACCGAATTTTCCACATAACCGTTAATAATACAACCGCTTGAAACAAGTGCATTCTTAACCTCTGCACCCGGATTATACTTGGCAGGTGGCAAATCGTCAATCTTTGAATAAATCGCAGAACCGCTTCTGTAAAAGAAATCTCTTACATCCTTCTTCAAAAAATCCATATTAGTTCTATAGTAGGAATTTACAGAGGCTATGTTGCTCCAGTAGCTTTCCAACTTGTAAGCATATATCCTCTTGATATTTTTATATCTTATAAGTATATCCGTTACAAAGTCATATCTGTCTTCTTCAGCACATTTTTCTATAAGCTCTATAAGCTGCCTCCTTCTTATAACATATATACCGCAGGAAATATTATTTGATTGTGCAAGCATAGGCTTTTCTTCAAAATCGGACACTCTTCCGTCATCATCTATCCTAAGCACACCAAATCTTCTTATATCGTCATCCTCCTCATTCATACGCTTGGAGACTATGGTGATATCCGCTTTCTTTTCTATATGATACTCCAATACCTTGTTATAATCAAGCTTATATACTCCATCTCCTGCACATATTATAACATAAGGTTCATGTAAACTCTTCAAAAAGTTTATATTCTGGTATAATGCATCTGCCGTTCCCCTGTACCAGTCGGAGTTTTCAGCAGTAATTGTAGGGGTAAATACATACAGTCCGCCCTGTTTTCTACCGAAATCCCACCATTTTGAAGAACTCAGATGTTCATTCAGAGAGCGTGAATTATATTGGGTAAATACCACTACTTTTTTGATCCCCGAATTACTCATGTTACTAAGCGGAAAATCTATACTTCTGAAACTTCCGCCTACAGGCATGGCGGATATCGCCCTTTTACTTGATAATTCCTTCATACGTTTGGAATTACCGCCGGCCAAAATAATACCTATCGCTCTCATCTTATTCCACCTGCCTTTACTATATAATCTCCGCTTGCCAATACAGCATTTTCATAGTCCTCTATAACGGTTTTTCCCATAATAGCCGTATTCTTACCTATGGTTACGCCCCTTGGTATAATACTTTTCTCACCTATAGTAACTATATCCGAGTTATACACTTTTTTATCATACTTGCTTTCAGCATACTCACCCTCACCTATAAGGCAATTATCGCCTATTTCCACATATTCGGCTATTATAGACTTGTGTATCTTGGTATTCCTTCCTATATGTGTACCTTGCATAATTATCGAATCTCTGACTTCCGCCCCCTCTTCTATAACCACTCCGGCACCGATTACGGAATTAACTACCGTACCGTAGACTTCTACTCCTTCGCCTATAATACTTCTGCTGATATAAGACTTATCCGATATGTACTGAGGCGTTATAATTTCACTCTTTGTAAATATTTTCCAATATTCCTCATATAGATTAAACTCCGGAATTATATCTATAAGCTCCATATTGGCTTCCCAATATGACTCCAAGGTTCCTACATCCTTCCAATATCCGCTGTATTCATAAGCAAATACCCTCTCTCCCTTTGAATGTATATAGGGAATTATATGCTTACCGAAATCACAGCCCGGCTCTTCTTTAAGGTATATCAAAGCCTCTCTTAATGCTTTCCATGTAAATATGTATATACCCATAGATACCAGATTGCTTCTCGGGTTTGCAGGTTTTTCCTCGAATTCCATTATCCTGTTCTTATCATCAGCTATAAGAACTCCGAATCTGCTCGCCTCTTCTATAGGCACTGTCATAGCCGCTATACTTGCATCGGCATTATTAGCCTTGTGGTAATCAAGCATAATCTCATAATCCATCTTGTATATATGATCTCCCGAAAGTATAAGTACATACTCCGGATTATAAGACTCCATATATTCAAGATTTTGGAATATGGCATTCGCCGTGCCTGTATACCAATCACTTCCCTTAGAATTTTCATAAGGCGGTAAGATAGTAACTCCACCGACATTGCGATCCAAATCCCATGGTATACCTATACCTATATGAGCATTAAGTCTAAGCGGTTGATACTGTGTCAGAACACCCACCGTATCTACCCCTGAGTTTATGCAGTTGCTCAAAGGAAAGTCAATAATTCTGTACTTGCCGCCAAATGAAACCGCCGGTTTCGCTACTTTTTGAGTAAGTACTCCTAATCTGCTTCCTTGACCACCTGCCAACAGCATTGCGATCATCTCTTTTTTTATCATCTTGCCACCTCACAGTCTATACCTTATATTACTGTTTAACTTAAGTT
>CAJPUK010000020.1 GCA_905373785.1 uncultured Johnsonella sp.
ACTCCCTATTTCAATCTTTTTAGCGGTTAGTACTGTTAATAAAGTGAGTTACAAATTTTACAGACGAGGACTGTTCGAGTGCAGCTCGCCACGGAGTAGGCGAGCACACGAGTTCCACAGTCTGTAATAAATTTGTCGAAACTTTATTAACAGTACTGCGAGTATGATTGAAATAGGGAGTGTTTCTGTTAATTATTGCTGCATAATTGTTTATGTTACAATCTGTTAACAAAGCAACTAAAGGGTCGGATATCAACGATACACTATACTGGAGATATACAACCTAAAACTCATCCTTGATCTTATTATCTAAAAAATCCTTAATATATATAAGCGCCGCACCTATAGTGATACCATGCTTTGGCATTTTACTGATATAGATATAATCCCTGTATGCCTCAAAAGGAGTCATAGTCGCTATATGATTATATAATACATCCACATCGTCTTGATTAAGATAGGCGGCAAGATAACCTCCAAGTATAAAATCCGTATCATATATAAGGTGAATATTATTGATAATAATTGCCAGATCCTCCAAATATTGCTGCCATCTAAGAGCTTCCCTGCTGCCGGACTTTCTTGCATTTTTAAAAAACAAATCAAGACTGTCTTCAAATCCCTCAAGCAAGGCATTAATTGAGCAAAGTGTCTCGGCGCAGCCTTTTTTACCGCAATAACAGTCTCTTTCTCCGGGCTTAAAGACAATATGCTCTATAGTGGCATTATGACCATGCTTGCCGCTTAAAATACTTTTATTAAATATCATGGCAGCTCCCAAGTGGTAGCTTAGTAAAAGATAAAAAGCATCATTTATCTCAGGAGAGACGCACATTTCCGAAACTGCCGCAGCGGTAGAATCATGTATAAAAGTACAGGGAAAGGGCAGGTGCTTGGAAAAGTTATCTATTTTGAGTCCTGTACAGTCAAGTATCTTACCATAAGTGGCAGTACTCCCGTCAGGAGATATAAGCCCTTGCAAGGCTATACCGACACCTAATATATGATCATACTTTTCACTTTTTGTAAGTGGAGAAAAACTGTATTCTATCTTGTCAACAAAATCGGTAATATACTTACAAACCGTCTTAAAATACTCCTCATCATTTCTGTAGCTTATTTCATAAACTTCTCTCTTGGTATACTTTTCGTATAAATCAACAGAGACTATTTTTACCTGATTGGCAATGATTTCAACACCGATACTGAGCTTATAATCGGGTACTATAGAGTAGGCGGTAGCCTTTCGCCCTACATAATCACTGTCAAGTTGACCGGATTTTTGTATAAGCCCTGTCTCTTCAAGTTCATTTAATCCGTTTGCCACCGTAGGTCTGCTTAAGTGCAAAGCATAAGAGATATCCTGCTGTGAAGTTGTGCCGGATTGATATATATATTGGTATATGAGATTTATATTGTTCTGTCTGATTTGATTTGGTGTAATGCTTTTTTTCATATATCTTTCTCACACTTAATTTTTATTTTGTAAAATCATTTTGCTAAAATACTACTAAATAAGGTTATACCGATATTTAAAATAAATCAATTGTGAAAAACTACCAAAAAATCGACTGAAAATTATAATAATATTACATATTTACAATTCTGATTTTAAATGCTAATATGCAAAAGCAATATTATAAACGATTTTACAAATTAAAATAAAAAAATAACTATACTAAATAATTTTTTAACAAGGAGGTAAGATGGGTATTGTAGAGAAGATGCGTTTGGACGGTAAAAAAGGTTTTGTAACCGGAGCTGCCAGAGGTATAGGTAAGTGTACAGCTACAGCATTTGCAGAAGCGGGGGCGGATGTTGCCATCGTAGATGTCGACTTGGATGTGGCTAAGGAAACCGCAGAGGAGATAGCCAAGGCTACCGGAAGGAAGGTCATAGCACTTAAGTGTGACTGTACCGATGAAAAACAGGTCAATGATATGGTAGCGCAGGTAGTATCACAGCTTGGAGGACTTGATTTTTGTCATAACAATGCAGGCATTTGCATCAATGCCCCTGCCGAAGAGATGAGCTACGAACAGTGGTCCAAGGTTATAAATATAAACCTTACCGGAATATTCTTAACAGATATAGCAGCCGGCAAATATATGCTTGAGCATGGTGGAGGCTCTATCATCAATACCGCCTCAATGTCGGGTCATATAGTAAATGTTCCGCAGCCGCAGTGTGCTTATAACGCATCTAAGGCGGGAGTTATACAGCTTACAAAATCACTTGCTATAGAGTGGGCTAAAAGAGGGGTTCGTGTAAACAGCATAAGCCCCGGATATATAGGAACTGAACTTGTAAACAGTTCAGACTTCCTTGTGCCGCTTATTGAAAAGTGGAATGCCATGGCACCTATGGGAAGGCTTGGAAGACCGGAGGAGTTACAGTCGATCTGTGTGTATCTTGCAGGAGATACAAGCAGCTTTACCACAGGTTCCGACTTTATTATAGACGGAGCATTTACCTGCTTCTAGTGTATAGTTCGTAAAATAACAATATAAAAAAGCATTAGTGAGGACACCTGAAAATGAAGGTGTAGCAGGTTGCACCAAAGATTTTTAAGCTGTGCAATCAGGAAAAAGATGCAAGTTATTCTATATGCTTATTTAATAAATGATATATCTTAAAATAGTTTTTAAGAGCCGTTTTTATGGCTATTAAAATAAAGTACATATTTTCAAGGAGGATTATATGAAGAAAAAAATTTTAGGCGCAGTATTAAGCGCAGTACTTGTAATGGGAGCTTTAGCAGGATGCAGCAACTCTTCCTCAAGCGGTGATGCAACAACAGCAGCTCAGTCACAGGCAGTTGAAAGCAGCGTGGATGGAAGCAGTGCTGACGAAAGTGTGGCGGAAAGCACAACAGCGGCACAGGCAGGAGATTCAACAGCAAATGTAGACGGAGTTAAGGCTGATGAGGCTTTCTATGCAAAGGCCGACCTTGCTTCACTTAAAGGAAAGAAAATAGGAATTACAATACAATCTTTAGAGAATGCTTACTGGGCAGGCGTTATGAAGGCTTTAGGAGAAGTTCTTGAGGCTAACGGTGCAGAGTATACTATAGTAGATTGTAAGGACAACTCAGCTACACAGATAGGACAGGTAGAAAATTTCGTAGCATCAGATTGCGATCTTATAATGATTCATCCTTCAGATGCCAGCGCAGTTGAAGATGTAGCAAAGGATGCACAAAAAGCCGGAATTAAGGTTATGTGCTGGGACGATCCTATGGAGAATACAGACGGAAACTGGATACTTAACAACACAGACTTAGGTATTGCGATAGGAGAACTTGCAGGTAAGTTTATAGATGAGCATTACAGTGCCGACAAGAAGGCGGAAGTTGCCCTGATCGGTTATCCACAGACCAAGATACTACTTGAGAGAGGTAACGGAATCAAGGAAGGACTTGAGAAGACTGCAGCAGGTAAGTATACAATAGTAGCAGAGCAGCCGGGGCTTAATGCAAATGAGGCTCAGACAGCTATGGAAACTATACTTCAAAAGAATCCTGATTGTAAGGTTGTAACAGGTATAGGTGCAGGTGCTATGATAGGTGCTAACGAGGCATTGATCACAGCTACAGGCGGTACAGTTCCTAAGGATATGGGTGTATTTACAGCAGATGCTACAAAGCAGCAGCTTACTCAGCTTGTTGATGGAAAACAAGCTTCAAGAGGTGTTATAGGATTTGAAGGTTCAGATGAAGATACAGCTAAGGCTTGCGCAGCAATGTATGCACTTATATTGGACGGCAAACTTGAGAACAAGAATGTATATCGTCAGGTTGGTCCTATAACAGCTGAAAACGCTGCTAAGGTACTTGAGGGAATGAAATAGTATAAAGTAATTTGAAGATAAGGCTGTCAATAATGGGTTAGGAAAAAGCCGTATAAAACCTGTATATGACAGCCTTAATTGTATATAATCCCCTGAAATACCGGGAATATAGTACTTTAGGAGGTATCGGATGAAAGAAGAATATGTACTGGAACTTGAGAATATAAGAAAAGAATACCCTGGAGTTGTAGCACTTAAAGATGTCACCTTGAGACTTAAAAAAGGAGAAATACTTGCTCTTATAGGAGAAAACGGAGCCGGAAAGTCAACCCTTATAAAGACCTGCTCAGGAGCTGTAGTACCGACATCAGGCAAAATTAAGGTAAACGGTAAAACATTTTCAAGGATGACACCGCAACTTGCAAGCGAGAACGGTATAGCTATAATATATCAGGAATTTAACAATGTAGGAGAATTGTCCGTGGCAGAGAATCTATTCTTGGGACACCCTATAAAAAAAGGCATAGTAATTGACAAAAAAGCCATGGAAGCCGAGTCTATAGAGGCGTTTAAGCAGCTTAACATAGACATTAACCCGAAAGAACTTATGAAAAACCTTACGGTAGGTTATCAGCAAATGGTGGAAATAGCCAAGGCAATACACCAAAATGCCAATGTACTTATTATGGACGAGCCTTCCGCACCGCTTACAAGCAAGGAAGTTAAGAGTATGTTTGAAGTGGTAAGACTGCTTAAGAGTAAGGGAGTGTCCATTATCTACATATCGCACAGACTTGAGGAAATATTTGCACTGTCAGACAGAATAGAGGTTATAAGAGACGGAGAGTACATAGATACACTTATAACCAAGGATGCCAATGTAGACCAACTTATAAAACTTATGGTAGGTAGGGAAATGACTCAAGTTTACCCCGAAAGACCGGACTATACCGACTTTTCCGAAACGGTGCTTGAGTTACATGATGTATGCGGAAACGGTGTAAAAAATATAAACTTTAAAGTACATAAGGGAGAAGTACTCGGACTGGGAGGCTTAGTAGGAGCAGGACGAACAGAGACTGCGGAACTGATATTCGGTGCAGCTGAAAAAACCTCAGGCAAGATCATATTTAAGGGTAAAGAAATAAATCCAAAAAGTCCGAGAGAAGCTATAGATATAGGTATAGCCTTGGTTCCGGAAGATAGAAAACGCCATGGAGCTTTACTCGGAACATCTATAAATCATAATATAAATATGCCTATATATGAAAGAATCTCTAAATTTTCAGTTATCAACACCGCTATAGAAAAGGGAAATTCAGAAAAGTATAAAAAAGAAATGAATATTAAAGCGCCTAATCTTGATCAGCTTGTAAAAAACTTAAGCGGCGGTAATCAGCAAAAGGTAATACTTGCCAAGTGTCTTGCTGCAAATTCGGAGCTTATTATACTTGATGAACCTACCAGAGGAATAGATGTAGGTGCTAAATTTGAAATATATAAACTTATTAATGATTTGGTAGCAAACGGTAAGGCTGTGCTTATGATTTCTTCTGAAATGGAAGAACTTATAGGAATGTCCGACAGAGTAGTGGTTTTGGCAGAGGGCTTGGTTACCGGTGTGCTTGAAAAAGATGAAGTGGATGCGGACAAAATTATGATGTTTGCTTCGGCAGTAGCAGATAAGGAGGAATAATAATGGATACTCGTAAACTCTTAAAAGACAATGCTATATGGTTGGTTTTTGTATTGATGGTGGCTATATTTACCGTTTATAATCCTAATTTTATAAAACCTTCAAACCTTATGAATATTGCAAGACAGGTTGCAGTATACGGAATAGCCTCAGTAGGTATGACCTTTGTAATATTGATATCGGGAATAGACCTTTCTATAGGAGCTATCATCACCTTCGTCAATATTATCTGCGCTTATTTGATGGTAAACCTCGGTGTAAATATGTGGGTTGCGGTAATTATCTCAATAACTGCGGCTACCTTAATAGGTGTACTTAACGGATTTATGGTTTCAACTGTCGGAATACCTGCACTTATCGCTACATTTGCGGCTCAGACCGTATTTGACGGTTTGTCCTATATTATCTCAGGAGGTATGCCTATCTCAGGCTTTGATAAGACCTTCAACCTTTTTGGAAAGTGGACTGTAGGTATAGTACCTATTTCAGCAATTATAATGATCGTATGCTTTGCGGCAGGAGCATTTATATTAAATAAAACTTACTTCGGTCGTTACTTCTACGCAATAGGAGGTAATGAAGAAGCGGCAAAGCTTTCAGGTATACAGGTAAGTAAAATAAAGTATCTTATATATGCACTTTCAGGCTTCTTTGCGGGACTTGCAGGAATAGTTATGCTTTCCCGTACAGGTTCGGCACAAAATACTGCAGGACTGGGATATGAGTTTGACGTTATCACCTGCGTGGTACTTGGAGGAGTGTCTGTAAAGGGTGGAATAGGAAAAATATCCGGAGTTATAGCCGGCGTACTTATAATAGGTTCACTTACCAACGGTATGATACTTATGGATGTAAATTCATATACACAAAAGGTTATAAAGGGATTGGTTCTTGCAATAGCTGTAGGTATAGACTGCTTATCAAACAGGAATAAGCTTGCTTAAGGAGATATTTATGAAGGCTGCGGTATATCATGGTCCTAAAGATATAAGGATTGAAGAAGTTGAACTAAGAAAACCTAAAGAAGATGAAGTTTGTATTAAAATAAAATACTGTGGAGTATGCGGAACCGACATACATATATACGAGGGAGACTCGGGAGCATTTGCGGTAAACCCGCCACTGATACCGGGGCATGAGTTTGCCGGTGTGGTGGAAGCGGTAGGAGATGCGGTAGAGCACCTTAAAGTAGGAGATAAGGTAAGCGGCGATCCCAATATCATGTGCGGAAGGTGCTACTTTTGCAGAAACGGTATGGAGCATTTTTGCGAGAATGTAACCGGTGTAGGCACTACTGCTGACGGCGGCTTTGCACAGTATACGGTTATGAAGGCAAGCCATGCCTATAAATTGCCTGAAAATATAGACCTTATGACTGCTGCTATGGCAGAGCCTATGTCCTGCTGCATACATGGTATAGATCTTTGTGAAATAAAGCAGGGAAGTACGGTGCTTGTAATAGGAGCAGGACCTATAGGAGTAATTATGCTCCAACTTGCCAAGCTTTCAGGTGCGGCGAAGCTTATAGTATCCGAACCGGTAAAAGAAAAAAGAGAGCTTGCCTTAAAACTGGGAGCAGACCTTGTAATAGACCCTATCAATGAAGATATAGAAAAGATACTAAGTGAATATACTAAAAATGTGGATTGTGTAATAGAGTGCGCCGGCTCCAAAAGAACACAGGAACAGGCTGTAAAACTTGCAGGAAAGTCTGCGAGAGTTATGTTCTTCGGACTTACTTCGCCGGAAACCGAAATAAGTATAAAGCCGGATGATATATTCAAAAAAGAACTTACTATAAGATCATCATTTATCAATCCCTATACTTTTTCCAGAGCTATAGATACCTTGGCTTCGGGCAGTGTGGATGTTAAAAGTATTATTACAAATGTGGTGAAACTTGAAGATATTCAAGAAGTATTTACAAATCCCGAGTTAAGAAAAAGCGGCAAAGCCATGATAAGCATGGAGTAAAGGAGCAAGAGATGGATAAGAAAGGCTTGATAGAAAGCGGTAAGGTTTCGCTCGGTATAGAGCTTGGCTCTACCAGAATTAAAGCGGTACTTATTGATTTTGAGGGAGAGGTACTCGCAGTAGGTTTCCATGATTGGGAAAATTCCTTTGTAAACGGAGTGTGGACCTACAGTCTGGAAGAGGTACATAAGGGACTTAAGTCCTGTTATAATTCGCTCAGACTTGCGGTAAAAGAAAAGTATGCCTGTGAACTTAAAAAACTTGCCTCAATGGGAGTAAGTGCCATGATGCACGGCTATATAGCCTTAGATAAAGACGGCAATCAGCTCAGTCTTTTCCAGACATGGAGAAATACCAATACTCAAGAGGCGGCAGATGAGCTTACCGAGCTTTTTGATTTCAATATACCGCTGCGCTGGTCTGTGGCACATCTTTATCAAAGAATTCTTGATAAAGAGCCTCATGTGGCAAATGTGGATGCGGTGTATACACTTGCAGCCTATATACACATGAAACTTAGCAGCAGTAAGGTAATAGGTATAGGAGATGCTGCCGGAATGTTTCCTATAGATTCGTCCAAACATGATTATAATGAGCAGATGGTGGAAAAGTTTGACGTCTTAAGTGCAAAACATGGATTTAAGAAGGGCTTGAGAGAAGTTTTTCCGAAGGTATTAACTGCCGGAGAGTTTGCAGGAAGCTTAAGCAAAGAAGGAGCGGCATTACTTGATGAAAGCGGGAATCTTTTGGCAGGTGTGCCTATGTGTCCTCCGGAGGGAGACGCAGGTACCGGAATGGTCGCTACCAACTCCGTAGCTCCGAGAACAGGTAATGTCTCAGCCGGCACAAGTACATTTGCCATGATAGTACTTGAAGAAGACCTTAAGAAGCTCTACAGGGAAATAGATATGGTTACTACACCCTCAGGCTTCCCCTGCGCCATGTCACATGCCAATAACGGCACTTCGGATCTTAATGCCTGGGTTGGGATTTTTAAAGAATTTTTGGAGCTTATGGGGCATAAAGTGGATATCGGAGAGCTTTTTAACAAATTATATACCAATTCACTTAACGGAGATAAGGACTGTGGAGGGCTTTTAGCCTACGGATATTATTCAGGTGAAAATGTTACCATGATCAATGAGGGTAGACTTGCCTTCTTAAGAACTCCGGACAGTAAGTTTAATTTGGCTAATTTTATGAAGGTAAACCTGTATACCTCACTGGGGGCAGTAAAGCTCGGACTTGATATACTTCTTAAAGACGAGGGCGTAAAGCTTGACAGGATCATGGGACATGGAGGCTTCTTTAAGACCAAGGAAGTGGGTCAAAGGTATCTGTCAGCCTCAGTCGGAGCGCCTGTAACCGTTATGGATACTGCGAGTGAAGGCGGAGCCTGGGGTATAGCCCTGCTTGCTGCCTACCTTGCAGATAAGAAAGAGGATGAAAAACTTGAGGACTATCTTGATAAAAGGATATTTGCAAGACTTTCAGGAGTAAGTATAGAAGCTACTAAAGAAGATATTGAAGGTTTTGACAAGTTTATGGAAAGATATGTTGCCGGACTTGAGGTTGAGAAGGCTGCTATAGAAGCCATGAAGTGGTAGCGGAAAGAGGTCTTTAAATTTTTTAAGTTTATAAATACAGCTTGTATTTAAGTTGCCTGTATTATAATACTTATAAAGTTATAACCTAAAATTAAATACAAACAATAAATAAAGAGTTGTTGCAAAATAGAGATTATGCACAGGATGCATAGACATTTCAGTATAATGTCATTGTGTATCTTGTGTGAAAATCTTAAAATGCAGCAGCTCTTTTTGTAAAAAATTAAATTTTCATGTAGAAAAAATGACTTAAAACGTAGTATAATACATTTCGGTATTCAAGAAATTGGAATATATTAAGTTGAAGAATAAAAAAGAAAGAAGGTTTTTACATGAGTAATTACACAAAATTCAAATGGTTGTTCACACTCTTATCAACTAAAGAAGGCAGAAGGGTACTTTTTATTCCGATTATAATTCTTATAGCATTTTCCGGCTATACGATTTATCAAATGGAATTTAATTCCAAGCCGGATAGGGTAGAGATGCAGGATGGCAGCGGTGATATATTGCTTACAAAAAGAAGTGAGTTTTCTGCTATTAAGCTGCCGAAAGAAGTAGGAGAGATAAGAGATATCATCGGTGAGGATATGAAGGTAACAGCCTATGATGTGTTTGTTGATACCGATAATAATATAAAATCCGCTACTGTAAATATTAAGGCTGATGAGGCAAAGGCACAGGAGATTATAGCTTTATACGAAAATAAATACAGTTTGGAAAAAGACATGTCAGATTGGGAAGGCAATGCACAAGGATATGATATGAGTCTTTATTATGATACAAATGGCAAAAGGATAGATATAGAACTGAAAAAAATCAGTGATTAAAAAGTTATAAATAAAATAAGTGCTGAGAGCGATTGGTGGCTGTCAGCACTTATTTTTAGTTTACATTTGCTGTTTTCTCAGGTGTAGGATTTTGATGAGTACCTTTGTTTTTTATAAAGCCAAATATAGAACTATTATCATATCTGATAAATGCTGCTTCTATGTCCTATATCAATAAAAATAAGCACAAGTTTATCATCTTGTATATCACCTAAAATTCTATAATCCCCAACTCTATATCGCCAATATTGACCCAAATCGGCAGTAAGTCTATTACCATGTATACGAGGATTTTCGCAGCCTACGAGGTTTTTATCAACCCATGATTTTATTATTTTTTGAGTTTGTTTGTCAAGCTTCTTAAATGCTTTGTCAAATTTTTCGGTAGTAAGTATTTTATAAGTCATAAATTCAGCTCTTTCCAAAGCTCATTTATCGGTTTGGTTTTTAATTGTCCTGTTACTTTTTCATTTTCATATTCTGAAAGCACCCTAAGGTCGTATTCCTCTTCAATTCGTTCGAGCATAGTAACTCTAATTATTTCAGATAAGCTACAGTTATTGATTTTTGCATAAGATTTTAAGATACGAAGCTCTTCATTAGGAACCCTTAAACTAATTGTAGACATATTCATACCTCCTTTGCAATACAATTGTATTACAAAATAAACTATTTGTCAAATGTGGTATAAATAATGAGAAAGCTTAGCATAGTAAATCCGATTAGCAATATTATATCTTTTCTTGTTACAGTTTGGGTAGGTCATTCATCTTCGTAAAAAAAACTAAAACTATTTAAATTTTATCTATAAATTAGACGAGATGAATTCCGGCGGCAGCCTGATAGATATACATATATAATATACACCTTAAAGCAAGCTTTCATTTGGTATATTGTGCATGTATATATAAACTACCTGAACTGTAACTTTTATTCGTCACCGCCCCTTGAAATTATTGTATCTATATGTTACTATGACTTCGTAAAAAAGATATAAAGAGTTGTAAGTAAAGATAGATATATTAATGCAAATACTACACATTGACCGGTTTTTAAATAAAGTATTTTATATATTTTAACCAAAGGTAAAACTATTGGCAGTTGGAGAAGGTTTAGATAGAAATAAACAGTACAATGCCACTTACTTTTTCTGCTTATTTCTGATTCTGTGCTGCCAATAAAAATATTTATTGGTTTTGTGTCTTGTAGATATTCTACTATGTGTATTCCTTTATTTTAGATAAATTTTTATAGAGTTAGAAGGAAGTATTTATGAATAAAATCATCTTGGGAACTGTAATTATATATTTTTTAATTATAATGAACGGCTGCAATACGGTAAATAAAGAAGCATATAGCATTGATTTTATAGACTATGATATTAAATATGAAATTGACATAGACAATGATGGAAAGCCGGATTCAGTAAAGGTATTTATTGATGCGGATGATTACATAGGATTAGAGGTAAATAATCAAAAAGAAATAATAGGCTACAGTGAAGAAGGGGTTAAAAGTGTGCTTATACATGATAATAAAGGTAATTACTGTGTAGGTGTACCAATTCACTATGATAATGATATGATGATAAGCAAATTTTACGGATTAAATAAAGACGCTATAGTATATAAATCAACTGTAAATGGATATGTAAAATCTGCATATCAAAACTTAGGTTTATATGTGGAAGACAGAAAATATATTATAGGATTTCAAAACACAATCGGCAGATATCTGATAAATCCTGATTTGAGCCTTACTTTAGAGGGGAATTACGCTGTAAATGATTTTAAACATACACTTGTAAAAGAGCTAAAAGCCTATAAGTATAATGACCAAACCGATGTTTACGAAATACATACATATCAGCAAGGGGAAGTCTTAGATCTATACTAAACGGATATGCGAAACCTGATTTATTTTAAGACTAAGAATGGGGCTAAAGGATATATACTCAGAAAGATATCTAAGGGAGCAATATGAAAAATAATTCGGATATATTTTTGTGTTATGAAAATATATCGGCACTTTACAAGATAAATTATAATAAAAATAAAAGTAGTTCAGGTAACGGAGAAAATGAAATAGAGTTATTGGTAAAAGAGGGTTGAGATAGGTGTTATATAGACGGTAAATATATATACTTTTTTGATGAAGATATGCTTAATAAATATATTTTAGAAGGAAATAAAGTTTACTCTTCTAAAGTATACTATGATGTGAATTTTAAGATCACTCCTAATACACATTCGATACTAACACTTGAATGTTCGGTTAAAGAGAATGATGAAAGAGTTATTTATAAACAGCAAAGGGGGTAACATTAAATATGATTATAAGGACAGAAGGGAAGGAGAGGCACAATTATTTATTAAATAGAAAAAAAATATCCCTTTTAGTACTTGCTGTACTTCTAATATTTTCCGGCATTATAGTATCAAATCTGATTAATAAAATAAATACTCAATGGGAGTGGGTAATCAAACCAAGTTTGCATAAAGATATAAGTTTTTTAGAGGGGAATTTATTTAAATTTTATAATAACAGAGGGGAAGTTTGTATTATTGATGCAAGTACCAAAGATGTTTATGAGTATCCACTTTTTGATGATATTGATTTTGATAGAGAAAATGTATTTATTGCAAATAAAAATTCTTCTTTTTTCTATGTTGATAAAGCAGGTAACAAGTTATCGGATAAAACCTATGAAAATATATATTCTCTTAAAGATGGTTTATCAGCAGTTAAGCTTAACGGTTTGTGGGGGTTTATAGATAAAGACTTTAATCAGGTTATTACTTTTAATTTTTATGATGTACATTTATTTTATGAAAATTATGCTGCAGTCATGAATAAGGATAATAAGTGGGGGTTTATAGATGTAGCCGGAAATGTAACAATAGATTTTCAGTATGATGAAGTAATGAATTTTCATGAAGGTTTAGCAGCTGTTAGGCAGGGGGATAAATGGATTTTTATAAATAAGAAAGGAATTAAAGTAACAAATACTTTTTATGATGAAATCAATGATTTTCATGAGGGTTTGGCAGCTATAAAAAGACAAGATAAGTGGGGATATATAGATAAAAATGGTAAAGAGGTAATCTTGTGTAAATATGATGCTGCTCATAACTTTAGTGAAGGTCTTGCTGCCGTTTCAGTTAATAATTATTTGAATGACGGCTGTACTGCATGGGCTTATATAGATACTAAGGGCGAGATTGTAATACCTTTTTACTCATATAGTGCTATAGGTGGAATTCCTTTAATTATCGGTGAATTTCATGATGGAAAAGCCTTTGTAACAAAAGATTTAGTATCCGTTATAGGAAAGAATGGAGAAAATATTTTTCGAGGGGATTCTTTATTTTTTATTTCAAGAGCAGAATATTATAAGGATTATTCCGCAATGATCGGATACATTTATTCAGACTCAAGTATGAAAATAAAAAAGTACGGTCTTTTAAATTTAGAGGGGGAGGAAGTATTAAAACCGGTATTTGATTATATTGAAGATATATATGGGGAATATATGATAGTTGCTGACATAAAGAATGGAACAGATATGAACTACGGCATAGTTAGAATAAAATCAAATAAAAAGTACTCCAATAAGGAGTAGAAGGATTTATTGATTACATTCTATAGAAAAAACGGAAGACGGATCAAATATTGACTATGAAATAATCAATGCACCAAGGTATCCTATAGATTATGATTCTTTTATACAAGACTATGAAGTTAATGATAACTTTTTATACACTATGTCTAATGAAGAGTTCAGTATAGAGCAAGAGGAAAAAATAAATATGTAGATATCTGTAAATTATTTACTATGGTTTTAGAATAGAACAAATTTAAAATCGGAGATTAAATGGCTATGAAAAGGAAAATAAAAATATTATTGATAGTAGTATTCTTAATAGTACTAATACCTGTTTTATTAATTTTTGTATTTCCTTATTTTGATTTTATGTATGTATCTGCAGACAAGCATTGGCTAAAAGGAAAGATAGCGGATCAAGATGATAATACAGGTGGTAAGAGTATTAAAAAAGTAGAACAGGGAGAAAATGTAGAATATTTTGTTTATAAAGACAGATTAATGAGTATAGAAGATACAGATGATAAGGTAAAGGAAATATGTAAACTACCTAACGATATTGTGGGAGTTTCAGTAAAAGATAAAGATATTCTTCTATATGATAATAATTCAAATATTTATAATATAATCTCAGGCATAGAGAGAGGAAAGATACTTAGCACATGGGGCGATATATATTTGGAAGGCAGAAATATATACATATTAAATTATAAGGTTAATTATGAGAAATATGATTTAAATGGAAAAAGAATTTTTTTAAATAAATTAGAATATATTTCACCTTTCAATAACATTATATTTGATGATTATGTTGTTTCGGTAGATGGTCATGGCGGTTTAGAAATAAATGTTCCGAGCTATTATATGTTTGATATAAATAAGATAAAGTATCAACTACCCGGACTAAAACTGTTAAGGTATTATTTGCCACCTGCAGGGTGGAATTCTTACAGAGAAGAAGATATTTTACCATACGATTCATTTGCGGAAAAAGTAGATGAAACTGCAAGGAAAAGAATATCAACAACAGATGCTGCTGATAGAAATATTGATAATTATAATTTGCAGAGTATAAACTTATATGCTAGAGAATTGTTAGAAGTTTCAGATGGGTATATATATATATTGGGAATGCAGGTAATTAATTACAGAGATAGAGAATATAAAGAAAAGTTATCAAAAATAAGTTTCAGAGAGCTGACAAGTGAAGAAATAAGTGAGGTAATGTATGAAACAGATGAACATAAAATATTTAAAATTAAGGTAGATGATATTAAAAACACTTCGGATAAATCCTATATTAATTATGAAATTATAGACACAAGTTTGAGGGATAAAGCTATTATAGAAGGGATTGCAATTAGAGGCAAGATATTATACTTATTGTATAATGATCTTTTCGACAATGAAAAAGGAGATAAAAACTTATATGTATTTTCTATAGATAGTGATACAGGTCTATACAAAGAAATTTATAAAAAGAAAGTCTTTTTTTCAGAACAATCAGATCCTGAGATTTTTTGCACAGATGAGCATATTTTCATATATGAGTATAGTAATGATTATGAAAAGATCTGTATTACGAGGATTAACCGATATGGCAGCAATCCTGTTTTGATAATAGATGAGAATGGGAAAATAGTGATGAAGCCTTTATAAAAAGATGATTGATAAAATTTTACTTAAGAAGTAGTGGGGAATTGGCTGTATCTCAAATGAGAGTAACATATGGAAAGAGCTATTAGTTATCCATGGGAAGTTGCAGGATGGTATTGGAGCAAACTCAAAAAAATAAATAGTAAGATAAATGAAAATCCGAATTTTTCTGTTGAAGAAGTAGCAAAAATTGTAAATGGATGAGATAAAGCCTTAGACGAAAGGAAAAAAGCCTATGAAAAGTGCTGTGAAAAGATTAAAAAATAAAGTTGAATATATTATGATTTTGATAGCAGTGTTAGGATTAAACACATCTTGTAACAAAGTAAATGTAACCAAACAAAGTATAGATAAACAAGAATTATATAATTCATATATAAGATATGAAAACGTAAGCAACAGCACTACTTCCGGTTACAATATAGTAGGAAAAAAATTTAGTTTAATAAACAGTACGATGAATTTAGACATAGATTATCCCTGTGTTTTAGGTATGGAGGATATTGAGAAACAGGAACAGATTAATAAACTTATTTTTCTTATATCAACAGGCACATACTACGATATTTTTGTTCATAACGGTCTAAAAGTAAGTAGCAATTATTCAATTATTTATAGTGATAAAAGCTATCTTAGTATAAAATATGATGGATTTGTAGTAGTAAGGGAAGCCAATAGACCGCATTATATGTGCTTTTGTTTAAATGTAGATTTGAAAACAGGTGAGGTTATAAAACTGGAAGATTTAGTGGATATAGAAAAACTGAAAGATAAATTTGTAAAAGATAATTTTACAGTTGTAAAGGGACTTGATGAAAATATACCTGTAGATGAGAAAGGTTGGAAGGATTTATTTAATGAGTATTTGAAATATCCTTTTTTAGATGAAGATGATTTACATAATTATGATTTTTATTTTACAAATAACAAAATAGGATTGATTATAAGCTGTAATGCAGATGCAGGAGGTAGATATATAATCTTGGAAAGTAATGACAATCTGAGTCTGGATGATATAAAGCCTTAGATGAAAGGAAAAAAGCCTATGAAAAGTGCTGTGAAAAGATTAAAAAATAAGTCGTTACAGATAACAGCGATACTTTTATTGATAGTAGTTAGTACATCTTGTAAGAATAGTCATATAAACGGAGATACATATATATCAAAAGAAGAACAGACTATTAATAGTGTTTCCAAATATAGGATAATAAAAGATAAATTTATTTTAAACACTACTAATATGGAGATGCATATAGAATATCCCAGTATTTCTGATATGTCGGACATTGAAAAGCAGGAACGGATCAATAAACTGATTTTTTTAACATCGGTGGGACTTTATTATAATACATATGTACATAATAAGCTTAAAACAAATAGTAATTATACAATTGTTCATAATGATGATAAGTATATCAGTGTTAAGTATGAAGGTCTTACTACAGTAGAGGCAAGAAGACCTAATTATGATTGCTTTTGTTTAAATATAGATTTAATAAAGGGCGAAGTAATAGGATTGGAAGATGTAATAGACATAGAAAAATTAAGAGTTAAATTTAAAAAAGATAATTTTACAGTAGTAAAGGGGCTTGATGAAAATATTCCTTTAGATGAGAGTGGATGGGAAGAATTATTTGATCATTATTTGGAATATCATGTGATATCCGGTGATGAACTTCATAATTATGATTTTTATTTTACAGATAATAAGATAGGATTAATTATAAGTGTTCCGGTAGATGCAGGAGGGGCATATATTATTCTTGAAAGTAATGACAATCTGAGTCTGGCTGATATAAAAAAGTAAAGTTTATTATGGAGTATGATACAGTAGTATACCCTTAACTAAAAATCACCTATAGCCCGAATTATTCATAGCTTTATATTAAATGTTGTTGAAAGCCCTATAACCAAAGTGTTTTAATGTCATCAAATAAGTGAATAGAAAAAGAACAACTTGTAAGCAATATGGAAAGCTCACATGAGGAATTAATAAAAACACCTTATTTTTTCCACAAAAATCAGGGGTAAGGGTGCTGTATTTTACTTAAAAATATAATTATTCCAAAGAAGGTGAAAAAAATAGATAACGGGGCTTTCGATTTTTGTAAGAACTTGGAAGAGGTGGTATTTGAAAGTGATAGGAAAGTCAGCTTTTGGTTCTTGCCACAAATTAAAAGAAATAGAATTACCGGAAGGATTATTGCATATAGATAGATTGTGTTTTGAATTCTGTGAGAATTTAAATAGAGTATATATACCGAAGTCGGTTGAGTATATAGGGGATAGTATATTTTTTCATTCCGTTAATTTGAAAGAAGTTACTGTGAGTAAAGATATAGCGGATAAGATTGATTTTGATGGTCATGTGAAAGTGAGGTATATTGAATAAAATGTCAAAATTTGAAAGGAGAACAAGGTGCACTTATACAGGAGAAGAGGCTGAAGACTTAGTTTAAGAAATATAGAAAAAGACCTAATAAAGTTGGTAGATGTTTTGTGGAATAGGAGAATATTTATGCCGGATGCATTGACTTTGTTACTCGTAACTTGTTCGGGTTATATATTACTGTATGGTACTTGTTGGGGAACAGATAAATACGATATAAAAGAAAGTAAAAAAAAGATAAGGCTTAATAAATATACAAATATGTTATTTTTTCTTTGGAAAAGAAGTGAGAAGGTCTATTGGTTGGTGTATATAATAATTATTAGTGAAAGTATAATATTTGTATTGCTGTGGATATCTTACCTTTTTAAAATAGTGTTTATATATAAAATATTACTTGATTTGTATATACGAGTGTATTTGTCTGCAGTATTCATTCTTACGGTAAAAACTTTTATAAAAAGAATAAAAGATTTTATCAGTGGAAAAAGCAGGTAATCAGAATATTCATATTGTGCTGAATGATGAAATGCTTATAAGAGTAGATATCGAGGAATATTGATGAAACGGATAGTTAAAATAATAATATTTTTATTTTTGATATTATGTGTAGTAATTGTAGTGTATATTACTATTGCATGGATACCCGTAAAATATGCTGTTAGAGAAGAAGATTTTGTTAAGTACGGCAAATTCATTTTATTAAAAGGGAACTACGACACAGGAACAGGGTGGAGCAAAGTGGGAGATGAAACCGGATTTTACAATACAGATAAAGTTTATGAAGTATGGATTGAAGGTAAAGTAAAACCTCCCAAAATATCTACTTCTTTTGCAGGTTATCAAAAAGTGTATTTGTGTAAAGTAGAGGAAGTACCGGAACTTAAAGATATAAAAGGTATTATGTGTCAAGTATATAAGATTATAGAGTGGTATCCTGTTTATCCTGTAATAAGAGACCCGGCTGTCTTACCCGGGTGGATATATCCGGCTGAATTTATAAATATATACGATATGTCGGATGAACCGGTTTGGTAAGGCGAAAATAATTATTGGAGAGCGTTATGCTGAACTTACAGTTGGAAATTAGTACTATTATATAGTATATTGGCATTAAAGACAGGGATACTTCTTTAGGAGTATATTTACATTCATATAGTTGGGGATTTAATAATTAAATATGAGAATAGTTTTACTATATACTATGATTCAGTATTTAAGGGGTTTTAGTACACAGGGAAAAGGTTTGACCCATGCAAAACAATAGATTAAAAGGAAAATCAAGGAAGCTGTTTTTTATAGTTATAAGTATATTAATAATCGTTGGAATTATATATCCTTTATTAATAATATACACAGTTAGAACTTCCGGAAAAGAATTTGTTAAAGTTATGAATTCTCATGATTTAAATAGATATGATAGATATTTTTTACCTGATACAATATTCATAGTTAATGGAAAAAGAATCAGGTATTCTGATGTTCATGAAAAGATTGTGGAAAAAGAGTTCTACATAAAGGAAGATAGCTTTTATGCGCCGGTGGATGTACCATTTGACACAGAATATGTGGATTACTTTAAAAAAGCAGAATTTCAAGTAGGGTTACATGGGGGGATTGTATCAAAATATGGAGAAAATAATAATGTTGAAGTCAGTATTGACGGTATCTTAGTTTTAAAAAGATATGGATTGGTTTTAAGAGTGGAAGAGGTTAGTTTAAATGATGTTACTGATAAAGGCTCAGAACAATATAAAGTATATGATTATATATTTTCGAATTAAGATGAGAGTGTCTCTTAAAGTTTTTAAAACATGAAAATACATTATTTTTGCTTAGTGTCATATGGAGTATATGAAATACAGAAGAAGACCTACTAAAGCTGGTAGCTGTTTTGTAGAATAGGAGAATATTTATGCCGGATGTATTGACTTTGATTCACACAGCCGTTACCGGTATGACTCATTTTATATAACCGTTTCACAAAATAGAAAATTCACTTCAAATTAGCGTACTTATAACAATTCTAAATAGACTGCTAATTAGCGTGGGTTGCACCGTGAACTTGTTCATGTTATATATTACTGTATGATGTTTGTTTGGGAGTAGCAGCACTACTCCCCCAGCTCCTTTACAAATTTATCTATATAATAAACCGCCGCTCCCACAGCGGAAGCCTCAGTTTTGTAATGGCAGACCTTTATATAAGAGGCATCCTTTTCAAAAGGATTTAATTCGGAGGCTTTATTTCTGAAGGTTTCTATATGATCGGACATATATGCACCTACATAGCCTCCAAGTATCACATCACAGTCATAGCACATTCTAAGGTTATGAACTGCTATGGCGAGGTAGTCCATATACTCATCAAAGGCATTTATAAGACCTTTGTTCTTACCGACTTTCACCTCTTCAAAGAAGGCATGGAGATCTCCGCCTGTAAAATCTGACAAAATAGAGGCACAACAATAAGCATCAAGACAGCCGGCTCTGTTACAGTAACATTTACGTCCTCTTGGAACTATAGTCATGTGACCGAATTCACAGCCTCTGCCGTGCTTTCCGGTATATATGCTGTGTCCGTTCATATTGGCACCACCCACGCTGCTGCTAAGGGATAGATATACTATGGGTTCGCTGCCGCTTTGCCTCCAGCTTTCAGCAAGCCCTGCCGAATTGGCATCATTAAATAAAAGCAGGGGGAAGTTTAAGTACTTGCAAAAAGTATAGTAGATATCGGCTGAAGCATTTATGACCTCGGCATAGGATATACTTTTTTGGTCGGAGCTTATTATAACGGGAAGCGATATACCTACGCCCAAAATCTTTGAAGTATCCGCAACATAAGCCGTCAATATCTTTTCAAGCTCACTTTGTAAAGTTGAAAAGTAAGTATTATCCTCTTGATAAGACATTCTTATCCTGCTGTGAGCTATTATATTCAAATTCAAATCTATAAGCACTATGGAAATGTGATTTTTTGTAATATCTATACCTACAGAAAAGAATTTATCGGCTACACAGCTGAATATAGTGGCTTTTCTGCCGCCTGTAGACTTAAAATTCCCTGCTTCATACACATATCCGTTTTGTAAAAGTTTAGACAGGTTTTGGTTAAGTGTAGGCAGACTTATAGAAAGTGAAGAAGCTATATCCTGTCTTGAAGATTCTCCATTTGCATATATATATCTGTAGATATCACCCATATTTTTTGAAATGCTTTTCAAAGTATCCATAGTATTCTCCAAAATTTTCAGCTATAACAATATTATAAATTAATCAAGTGTAAATGCCTAAAATGCATTAAACAAGTATCAATACAATGCTCAAAGCGTATTAAACAAGTATAAATGTCTAAGTGCATTAAGCGAGTATTAATGCAATGCTCAAAGCACATTAATTAAGCATTAACACCTAAATAGTGTTAATCAAGCAGTAGCGAATTCTAAAGATATACTAACTCATTATTAAAAGACAGTCAATGTTTAGGCAACATAAATAAAGTATTTTACAAATGTAAAAGCTTTAAAACTTAGTTTAATTAATAACAAAGCCATTATTATATGCAAAATCAACAAAAAACGCAGTATAAAATAATGTATTTAGCACAAACTTTTGTAAAAAGATTGATAAAAGATAAAAAATGTTTTATACTTGTCTGAATAAGGAATAAACTATACCCACTTCAATAACTTTCAAAGGAAATAGGTATTATGGATAAGATAAAAATGAGGCTTAGCAAAATCGAAAAGTCCTTTCCGGGTGTAAAAGCACTTGACGGTATAGAGTTTTCGGTAAGGGAAGGTACTGTTCATGCTTTATGTGGTGAGAACGGTGCAGGAAAGTCCACACTTATGAAAATCATTATGGGACTATATAAGGCGGATAAGGGAAGCATCTTCTTAGATGAAAAAGAAGTTGAAATCAAGAGTCCTATACAGGCAAGAGACTTAGGTATATCTATGATAGCACAGGAGCTTAGTTATGTACCCGAGCTTTCGGTCGAAGAGAATCTGTTTTTGGGAAGACTTCCTGTAAAGGGTTTCGGCATGATTGACTGGAAGAAGATAAGGCAGGAAAGTAAAAGATTTTTGGAAGAGGAAAACTTGCCTTATAAGCCTTGGCAAAAGCTTAAAACACTTACGGTTTCAGATATACAGATACTTGAGATCATAAAAGCGGTTACCAATAACGCCAAGATAATTATTATGGATGAGCCGACCTCATCTATAACACAGTCCGAGGTGGAAAATCTATTTAAAAAGATAGAGGAACTCAAGCAAAAAGGAGTATCAATAATCTATATATCCCACAAGATGGATGAGGTATTTAGAATAGCTGATGATATAAGTATATTAAGAGACGGTAAGGTGGTGGCATCAAAGAAAGCCTCCGAATTCGACCTTGAAAGTGTTATTTCTTTAATGGTAGGAAGAAAGATTGAAAATGCCTATCCTAAGGAATATGTGGAGCTTGGTGAGAAGGTTTTGGAGATAGATAAGTTAAGCAAGGATAAGTTATTTGAAGATGTTGATTTTTATGTTAAAAAGGGAGAAATAGTAGGTTTTGCAGGGCTTGTGGGAGCGGGCAGAACCGAGGTCATGAGAGCGGTATACGGACTTGACCACAAAGACAGCGGTACTGTTAAGATAAAGTCCAAAGAGGTCAATATCAAAAATCCTGCGGATAGTATAAAAGAAGGTTTGATTTTACTGTCAGAAAGCAGAAAAGATGACGGCATAGTTCCTGTAAGAAGTGTTATGGAGAATGCCAGTCTGGCAAGTTTACAAAAGTTCATATATTCGGGCTTTGCTCATAGGAAGAAGGAGAGGAATGCCGTATATGAAAGCTTTATGAAAATGAATGTAAAAACTCCCACACTGGACACACCTATATCAAGTCTATCGGGAGGCAATCAGCAGAAGGTTCTTTTATCCAGATGGATGCTTAGCGAACCGGATATACTTATACTTGATGAGCCTACCAGAGGTATAGATATAGGAGCGAAGTTTGAAATATACAAGCTTATGACGGATATGGTAAAGGAAGGAAAGGCTATAATTATGGTATCTTCCGA
>CAJPUK010000021.1 GCA_905373785.1 uncultured Johnsonella sp.
TTGCGAGGTCAGCGAAGCAGGAAGCCCATAGGCTTTAGACTATGGGTAGTTCACGACGATGCACAGATTATAGGAGGTTTTATGGCAAATGCAGCAGGCACCATAAAGTATAAAGAATATCAAGAGGAGTTTCTACCCTTATTTAAGACAGAAAATTTAAGCAAAAAAGAGCAGTTGCAACTTTCCGGTACCTACAATATAAGTATAGAAAAGTACTCGGCTAAGATAGGAAAGTATAACAGGCGAGGAAGCAGGTGTTTTTTCTTTAAAGGCGAGGAGTTTATAAAAGAGTGGTATTGTATTAATGATGATGCACAGTTTTATAGCCTGATAATACACAAAGATGGTAGAGAATATTTGGTTTTTAGACAGGATCTGTACGGCTATAGTGTACTTGATATTGAAAAAAGATGCATTATGCAATTTTTCCCGGAGTACTCGCTTGATACGGGAGAGACTTTTATCTGGACAGGTATTCATTATAATCCTCTAAATAATATATTGGCAGTTGAGGGATGCTACTGGGCTTGGCCTTACAGCGTACAGCTTTTTGACTTTACAGACCCTATGAGCCAAACGCCGGTATTTGTTGATATAATTTCTTGTTTAGACGGCGATTATGATGTATATGAAGAGTTGGAGTTTGTGTCATGGGAGGAAGATAGATTAAAACTTAAAGCCTTTCTTTTTGAAAGCGAAGAAAAGACTGAACTTACGATAGACGGTGATAAATACATGGCTTGGCTGAGTGATAGAGATTTGGCAAAGTTTTTGTAATAATTAGGCTGTGTCTTAAAACTTTAAATTGAATAATACCTTGTTTTTTAATAGAATATCTGTCAATAAAATAAAGCATTTCTGCAAGTCGGTAACAATGGCATATGCCTAAAAATAATATTTACAAAGAAAGGGGTTACTTTATGGAAGTTGCAACAATGGTTTTAATTGCAGCAATTGTTATATTTGTACTTATTGTAATTATGCTTGGTTATATCAAGTCTCCGCCTGATAAGGCAATTATTATTTCAGGCTACAGAAAACCGAGAGTGCTTATCGGTCAGGCAGGAGTAAGGATTCCTTTTTTGGAAAGAGTGGATATGCTTACGATAAAACAGATATCAGTTGATATAAAGACCAACGGTTATATTCCGACCAATGACTATATAGGTGTTGATATTGATGCCATAGCCAAGGTCAGGATCAAAACCGATCCTGAGGGTATAGCACTTGCACAAAAGAACTTCCTGAATATGAGAGAAGAGCAGATAGTAACTGCACTTACCGACTCCTTACAGGGAAATATGCGTGAAATCATAGGTACGGTAAAACTTCAAGACCTTTGTACCAACAGAAAGGCATTCGGTGATCAGGTACAGGAAAAAGCCCAAAATGATATGGCGGCACTCGGTATCGAAATCATTTCCTGCAATATTCAAAAGATAAAGGATGAAAAAGACTTGATTGTGGCACTCGGTCAGGACAATATGTCACAGATACAAAAGAGTGCTTCTATTGCGAAGGCACAGGCTGAAAGAGATGTGCAGATAGCAGATGCGGCAGCGAAAAAAGAAGCCAATGCTGCAAGAGTGGCTGCTGAGACCGAGATCGCACAAAGAATCACCAACCTTGAAATAAAGAAGGCGGAACTCAAAGTGCAGACAGATACCGCAAAGGCGGAGGCGGATGCGGCTTATGAGATCCAAAAACAGCAGCAGGAAAAAAGAATACAGACAGAGACGGTCAATGCTCAGATAGCTAAGGCGGAGAGAGAGTCAGAGCTTAAAGAAAAGGAGATTTCCGTAAGACAAAGACAGCTCGAAGCCGAGGTCAATAAGCAGGCGGATGCGGAAAAGTATGCTACAGAGCAAAGAGCGGCAGCCGACCTTATCAGAAGGCAAAGAGAGGCTGAGGCTACACGCTATGCGGCAGAGCAGGAAGCGGCAGGTATAAGAGCAAAGTATGAGGCTGAGGCTAACGGTATAGCTCTAAAAGGAAAGGCGGAAGCTGAGGCTGCAAAGGCAAGAGGACTTGCGGAAGCTGAGGCTATGGAAAAGAAGGCGGAGGCGTACAATAAGTACAATCGTGCCGCTATGGTTGAGATGATCATAAGGGTTCTTCCTGAGATTGCAGGTAAGGTTGCCGAGCCTCTAAAGCAAATTGATAAAATCACTATTGTCGGAGGAGGAGCGGACAGCAACGGTTTGTCAAGCGTAGCGGATAATGTACCTCTTAT
Organism: uncultured Johnsonella sp.; assembly: GCA_905373785.1. GTDB lineage: Bacteria > Bacillota > Clostridia > Lachnospirales > Lachnospiraceae > Johnsonella. The sequence continues at coordinate 2,234 of CAJPUK010000021.1, forward strand.
GATGAAGAAGACATTTGAGTCGGTAAAAGAAGCTACCGGAATAGACCTTGCGGAGATAGTAAGGGCGGAAAGCTATGACGCCAAGGTTAATAAGAATGTCAATATTTCCGGAGTATCGGAGATTTTAGATGCTATGAAAAAAGAGCCGGAAAATGAGAATAAAGATACAAAAGAAGTAGAAGATAAAAAAGAACAGTAGTAGCCGTCTTTATACACTGCCCGCTGTCAAAGGACAGTGAGTCCCAAGCGGTAAATATAGGTTGGGCGTCATAGGTTTTATATAAACTGCCCGCTACTAAAATGAAGCAATCCCAAGCGGTAGTACAGTTTGCTTATCATAGGTTTTATATAAGATGTCCGCTGCCAAAGGGAAGCAATCCCAAGCAGTAAACATAGTTTTGTTAATAATAGGTTTTACAAAAACTACCCACTGTCAGGCGGCAGTGGGTAGTATTATACAATAACCGAAAGGATTTCAGTTATGAATAGTATTAAGATAATTCTTGCCTCGGCTTCACCGAGAAGGAGTGAACTACTTACGCAAATAGGTGTAAAGTTTGAGATAATGATATCGGATAAGGAAACCGATATAGACAGCAGCAATCCTGTAAAAGCTTGTGAAAAACAGGCAATGCAAAAGGCACTCGATATAGAAGAAAAGGCGGCACTTAAATACAAGGAAGATTATATTATAATAGCTGCCGATACCATAGTGGCTCTGGAAGACACCATACTTGGAAAGCCAAAGGACAAAGAAGATGCAAGACTTATGCTTGAGAGGATATCCGGTAAAAAACATAAGGTATATACTGCGGTATGTGTATTTAACAGCAGGTTAAAAACACATAAAAGCTTTGTTGAAGAAACTGCGGTAGAGGTGGCGGAGCTTTCAAAAGAGGATATAGACTTTTATTTATCTAAAGATGAAGCTTATGATAAGGCAGGAGCCTATGCTATACAGGGACTTTTTTCAAGATATATAGTGGGAATAGAAGGAGATTACTATAATGTAATGGGACTGCCGGTGGGGAGAGTTTACAGAGAGCATTTGGCAGGCTTTGTAGGGGAGTAATGCCTTGTGGTATTAGACCTAAATGATTTTTAAGTGGAGATAAACTATACTGACAAAGCAATATAATTGTTTATGTTCCCAAATCCCAACAAATCATTATTTTATCAGCTTAAATATTGAAGTTTCAATGTACTTATCTCAATTGGGGTATGGGAAGTTTTAATAAAGTTATATTTAGATTAATTAAAAAGTTTTTAGTTATTATAAGAAGTTGTCTTAATATATTGTCAATATTGGATAATTGCTTGTAAAGGCTCGTGTTTCATGTTATTCTTACACTATCAAAGTGTTTAATATATTTTTACAGATGTAAGTTTTAATGTAAAAATATACCAAAGAAGAGGAGGAATTTTATGAAGAAAATTTATAACTTTTTAATGCTTTTAATTCTAAGTGTATTGCTTGTTGCTTGCGGCTCATCTGAAAGCAAGAGCAAAAAGGAAGATAAAAAGACTGAAGAAGGTACAAAAAAATCAAAGAAGAAAAAGAAGTCTAAAAAAGATAAAAAATCTAAAGATGAAGATTCTGAAGATGAGGAAGAAACAAAGTCTAAAAAGAAAAAAAAATCATCTAAAACCAAAGACTCAAAGGGTGACGGGGATAAGGTGATTGACAATGATGAGTATTCTATTACCATACAAGGTATGGGTGAAGACAGTATGGGAGACTATAGTATTAATGTCTTAGTTGAAAACAAATCTAAGGATACAAATTATATGATTACCACCAAAGAGGCGTCAGTAAACGGAGTACAGGTAAGTTCACTAATGTATTCCGATGTTCCTGCAGGAAAAGAGGAAGAGACAGCAATCTTTTTTGAGAATTTGAAAAAATATGGAATCAGTGAGTATACCGATATAGAAATTACAATTCTTGCTTATAACAGTGACGATATTATGGATGAGCCTCTTCCTGATGAGACTATACATATTTATCCCTATGGTGAGGAAAAGGCTACTAAGTTTGAGTATGAGATAAAGGATACAGATCAGGTGCTTGTGGACAATGAATATATTACAGTTGCTTATGTGGGCAGTGAGAGCGATGATATTAGCGGATATACAGCAACAATATATATTGTCAATAAGACAGATACCAAGGTGACACTTGATGCAAGCGATGTATCCGTAAACGGATATATGGTAGATCCTCTTTATATGGAAACTCTTGAGCGGGGAAAAAGTGCTTTCTCAGGTATAAATTGGTTGAATTCGGACTTTGAGTCGGCAGGAATAGATAAATCAAGTATATCAAATATAGAGTTTAATTTGGATATTTATGATGAAGATAACTCTGATAGAGAACATTTCTTTAACGGAAAAGTAACTATTACACCATAGTAATAGATATTAACAATAACGTACTCGTGGGGGGAAGAGCCGCTCTTTTATATAAAAGATAAAGCTTTGAGCTGCGTATTGTAAATATAAAGTTTTATATAAAAATCAAGTAAATAAGCGGAGGTATTGTATGAAAAAATTATATCGTTTGTTAATGTTTTTGATGCTTAGTATATTACTTGTTGCCTGTACCGCATCAAAAGAAGATGCAAAGGAAGATAAAAAAACCGAAAGTACAAAAGAATCAAAAAAAGGTAAAAAGAATAAGTCTAAAGATAAGTCCAACGACGAGTCTGCTGAAGATGAATCTGCTGAAGATGAATCGGATGAAGAAGAGTCTAAAGACGTAGAAGAGACAAAGGAAGGTAAAAAAACACCCTCTAAAAGTACAAGACCGATCGCACTTAAAAATGAAATGCTGGTTGATAATGAGTTATTTTCGATTACAGCAAAAAGTATAGATGAAGATAGTGAATATGGATATGCAGTTTATCTTTTGATTGAAAATAAATCTCCGGATAAAACTTATACATTCAACATACAAAAAGGAGAGGTTAACGGAGTAGAGGTTAATCTGTATACAGTTGTTTTTGTTAATCCTGGGAAAAAGGCAAATACAGCGGTTATTATTGATGATCTTAAAGAATACGGTATTGAAGAATATACCGATATAGAGCTTACTGTAGATGTCACAGAAGGTAAATACACTTATGATGAGCCTTATGCAATGAGCGAGTCTGTACATATTTATCCGTACGGTAAAGAAAATGCTACCGAGTTCGTCTATGAGGCAAAGGCAGGGGATCAGGTACTCGTTGACAATGAGTATGTTACAGTTATTTATACCGGAGATAATAAAGAAAATGAATTGGGTTATTCCATAAGCCTTTACATTGTTAATAAAACAGATAAAGATATCACAGTTTCAGGAGATGATATGTCTATAAACGGATATATGGCAGAGGCATATTATGACCAACGTATAAGTGCAGGTAAGATATCTTTGTCCGGCATCCAATGGTATGGAGAAACATTTAAAGAAAATGATATGGATGAATCGAAGATAAATGATATAGAGTTCAGTTTGGATATTTACCCGACGGATAATGCTGAGGCTGAACATTTCTTTAACGGAATGTTAAAGTTTGCACCATAGTAGTGCTGTGATACTATAAGCAAACCGATTACAATGATTTTGCAAGTTTAACATAAAAAGACATTGTGTCTTCCATATAAGTTGCTACTTGTAAAAGACATTTACCTATTTGATAAATAATTAAAAACTGCTAAAGCGAAGGCTGTTGCAAAATATAAATCTTGCACAAGATATGGAGACATTTTTCATAATGTTATCATATATCTTATGCAGGGAACTTAAACTGCAACAGCCTCTTGCTTTGGAGATTTTTTATTAAACTTATTGTTTTATATATTCCGCACTTTTATACGAATAAAAAGTTGCCGTTATAGTATTATTTAATCTTTTATACCGAATGCCTCTGCCAGAAAAATAGTTTTCTTTGCCCAGTTAATATGGGTCTTATACTCATTCATACGGTCTTTTGAAAGACTGCCCAGTACAAAAGAATTGGAATTTTTATTCCAGTCAAGCACTTCCTGTGCGTCATTAAAGTCATATCGAGATACCTTATAGGCTTGATTAATTACCGGTATTTGACTTGGATGTATTACCGTTTTGCCGGTAAAGCCGCAGAGTTTATCGTCTCTAATTTCACTTATCAAGCCCTGTTCCCAGTTTTCTCCCGCATAATACTCCCAAACCGGACCGGATACGATATAATCCAAACCGTATACCGTAATTATATCTGAGAAAATATTGGAGACGGGTCTTATTTTGTGAATAGACTCGTCAACCTGTCTCCTGAAACCGAACATATGACAAAGATCGTTGCCCCCTACTCTTATGTTTAACACAAGCTCTTCCACCTGTGATAATAGTTCTTTTAATGAGTAAAGTATGTCTATTCTATATCTGAGGTCAATAATAGTTGAGTTTTCATAGATAGGCATCATATAAAGCTTTTTGTTTGCAAGCTCATTTGCTTTGATTATTTCATTAATATAATCCTTAGCATTACTCAAATTAAACTTAGGTATAATAAAGCCTGTAATTATTTCAATATTTTCTTTAAGATGCTCGGTCAATCTTTTGATCTGCTCGGGATTTCTTACCCTGATAAATATCTTGGGCAAATAAAAGGGCTGCTTTTGATAACTTATATAAATCTTATTAACAGATGCAATTAAAAGCTCTTCGCTTTCAGCTACAAAATCATCATTAATAGTATCCTCAAGGCAAAGAGCCAGTGAGAATTTTGTGCCGAATTTCTCATTTATAATGGAATTTGCAATTGATTCTTTATTGGCAGGGCAGTATAACAAAGCCCCTACGCTATAATATAGGACATTATCTTTCATCATTTTTCACACCTTTGCAAAAAGATTAACAACGAAATAAAGTATATCATTTATTGAAAAAAAAAGATATACTTTATATTATAGAAAAAATCAGAGAATATATAGCAAAAAGGTGGTAGTAATTCTTATGGAAACAGTTAATTACAGGCACAATATCTTGAACGTGGGCTCAGTGGATGCATTTTTAAATGTAAAGGGCGAATATAATAACGGTATAAGAGATGTATACTTTATAAGGGCAGTCGGTGAGCCGCAAAATATTCAAAGCTTGATTGAAGATACAGATAGGCAGATGGATAAAGAAGCGGCAAATAATAAGCTTAAATATGTTAGGATAAGCGCACTTCCAAAACTGCTTAAAATAGAAGACTCGGAGTATTATCAGGGTATTTATTCAAAATGGGAGAGTGGCTCTATAGGGGCTTTCAGAAATTTTTTATTAAATGAGACAGTTAAAAATACGTTTTTGCAGGCATTGAGAAGGATAAGTGATGATTATAAAAAATTCGGAAAAAATACTAGCTATTCAATTATTAAAAACTTTATAATCAAACTACTCTACTGGTTTGATGAAAGCATGTCTGAAATCTTAAAAGATTGGAATGAAAACAGCCTGATAAAAGTTATTGCGGATAATGTTACAAAAGAACAGGAATACTTATTTTACTTATTTTTGACATTTATAGGCTGTGATGTACTTTTAATACAAAACAGAGGCGATATAGAGATAGCAAGTGGGCTTTTGGGATATTCCAAAAAGTTTATGCTGGGCTCTTATGGAAATAGTGATATTAAGCCTTATACAAGTCAAAATCCCGCTATGAGTGTTAATAAAGAGGACTTTAGTTCCACTACAATTAGCACGGTTATAAGTAAAAAAGTGGTGATTCCGCCAAGACCGCAAAAAAATAAAAAGGCTCAGGAAGCCTTGGTAAATAATATGCCTTCTTCCTATGTACCTCCTGTAGCTGCCGTAAAACAAGCAAGCAGTGTAAGAAGAGAACTAAGCTTTGAAGAACTTGCAAAGCTGGCTTCTTCCGTAGTGCTTATTGCCATACATGATGCCAAGGGCGAGGTCATAGGTACGGGTTCGGGTATTATGATCGGAAAAGACGGATTTATCTTAACCAATCACCATGTGGCGGCAGGAGGAAGATTTTATTCCGTCAGAGTAGAGGAAGAGGATAAGGTATACTCTACCAACGAACTTATCAAATACAATTCAAGTACCGACTTGGCAGTGCTTAGAATAAAAAGGCAGTTAAAGCCTATTCCGATATACAGGGGCGAAAAAGCCCTTGTCAGAGGGCAGAAGGTCGTTGCGATAGGAAGTCCTCTGGGGCTTTTTAATTCCGTATCCGACGGAATTATCTCAGGTTTTAGAAATATAGATAATGTAGATATGATACAGTTTACCGCTCCCATATCACACGGAAGTTCAGGAGGGGCACTGCTTAATATGTACGGAGAGGTCATAGGCATAAGTACTGCCGGAATCGACAGAGGACAAAACATTAATCTGGCAGTAGGCTATGAGAATATCAAACTATTTACGGCAGGTTTTACAAGTTGATAAAAAACATATTACATGATATTTGTGTTGCGGTTTGTTTGCAGAATGGAGATAGAGTAAAAATACTTTCATAGCTGTTTGTGTTGCGGTTTGTTTGCAGAATGGAGATAGTGTAAAAAATATGTTATAGGCTACTTGTATGGCGGCTTGTTTTAAGAATGGAGATTGGGATGATAAGAGTTTGGTTTAACCATTGGTTCAGCACTTCATACAGACTTATTGAGCTGATGAAGGCGGATGCAAATAAAAAAATCTATATTATAGGCAGTAATATGAGGAAGAACTCCGTAATTCAAAAGGTTTGTGATGAATGGTATGAGGAGCCGACCTGTGAAGGAGCGGAGTATATAAGTTACTGTCTTGACTTTTGTAAAAGCAGGCAGGTGGATGTATTTGTACCGAGAAGAAATATGCTAAGCATCAGTCAAAATATCAATAAATTCAACGATATGGGCGTAAAAGTTCTTTTGGACGATTATGAAACTGTCTCACTTTTGGAAGATAAGGTCAAAACCTATGATTTTTTTAAGGGTATAGACGGTATAAATGTACCCGATTACTATAAGGTGGCCAGTGTAGAGGAGTTTAAGGAGGCTTATGCCAAACTTAGTTTAGACAACGAGGTTGTATGTGCAAAGTTCGTAAGAGATGAGGGCGGTAAGAGCTTTAGGAAAATAAGCAAAGAAAGTAAGGGCTTAAAGAAAATCAAAAGCTATGCCGGCGTGGGTATAAGCTATGATGATTACTTGGCTGTACTGGAAGCTGTAGAGGACTTTGATGACATCATACTGATGCCTTACTTAGAGGGAAATGAAATCAGTGTGGACTGCCTTAATACTGAAAAAGGGCTTATTGCAATTCCCAGAGAAAAAGGGAACTCAAGAGACGAAAGAGTATTTTATGATGAGGACATCCTAAATATGGTCGGGATAATTACAGCCAATATAGATATAAAATACCCCTTTAATGTGCAATTCAAATATAAAGGAAGTAAGCTGTATCTGCTTGAAATCAATACAAGGATGTCCGGCGGTCTGCAAATGAGCTGTCTGGCAGCGGATATAAACATACCGGGTATTGCACTTAATAAACTTTTGGGTGAAGAAGTAGACTGGGTACAGAGGAAAAAAGAGGCGGTGGTTTCGTATGTGGAGCTGCCGTATATTATAAGGTTGGAGGAAAAATAGCCTTGTTTACGTTGATTTTACACAACTTGAAAACCCCCTTTATATATGGTACAATTTTCCATGCAAAATAATATGTATAAGGGGGATGGTAAGATGAGTTACAGCGGTAAAAGATTACAACTATCATTCAATTCACCGGTGATTTTGGGCTTTACCCTAGCCTGCTTTGTGGTTATGGTGCTTGACAGGATAAGCCTCGGAGGTACAACAAGATTATTGTTTAGCGTTTACAGGTCATCACTGTTAAATCCGCTCACATACATCAGGTTTTTGGGTCATGTGCTCGGTCATGCCGACTGGCAGCATTTTATGGGTAATATAATGCTTATATTGGTACTGGGACCGCTTCTGGAAGAAAAATACGGCTCGGCAAATATTCTTTTTGTAATACTGGCAACTGCCCTTGTAACCGGACTGGTTCATTTTTTACTGTTTCCTTACTCAAGGTTGCTTGGAGCAAGCGGAGTAGTCTTTGCACTTATACTGCTTTCTTCATTTGCAAGTTTTGAAGAGGGTAAGATACCTGTAACATTTATTTTAGTGGCACTTCTTTATGTAGGTCAGCAAGTTTACAGCGGAATTTTTATAAAAGACAATGTATCAAATCTGACACATATATTAGGTGCTATAGTAGGAGCCGGTTTAGGCTTTGTAATGAATAAAAATAAGATGAAAAGATATTGATGGTGAGAATGCTCTATGTTAGAACACAAAAAGATTCAAAACCTTAATGATTATTTTGTTGAACTGAATAAAAGACCTGTAAAAGGTGTATACTTTTATAGAATTAACGCTTACTCAAAAGAAATAGGCGACTTTATAAAAAAATATTATGATGCGGCAAGGCGTACGGGAGTGGTGATTGAGGGAAAGATTCCCAATCCGGATGAGAAGAACTTATCATTTTATACCGAAATGATGGGAAATGATTTTCAGATGAGTGAAAACTTCATATCAACACATTTGAAAAAATGGCTTTCACGAATGAATGACTTTCAAAGACAAAGCGTAGCAGCCTCAATATACAATTCCTTGTATACAATGCACAAAGAGGGAAAGACCGACAATATGTTAAAAAATGCATATATCAAGTTTATGTGCTGGCTGTATTATAAATTTGAGAGAATAGTAAATCAGCTTGGAGAAAACAACATTCCTAAGATACTTTATGAGGGTGATATAAGCCACTATGAACTTATGCTTATATCCATACTTTCGGATGCCGGCTGTGATGTAGTGCTTTTACAATATAATGGTGATGCAGCATACTTAAAATCAGATCCGAAGTCTCTGCTTTCGTACAATCTGGAACTTCAGGGTATGGTGGCATTTCCGACAGGGTATTCTCTAAAAAGTGTGCGTGATGAAATACAAAATGATATGAATAATGAAAGGCTCTACGGACAGCCGCCCAAGCTAAGTAATTGTACTAATGCCTGGATAAAGGGAAAAGGCTTTGAGGATATACTTGAAAGCCCTGCGCTAAGGGGTACGGATGAAAGATTTTTCTACAATCTTTTTTGCAGAATAAACGGTGTAGAGGACAGACTTACCTATGTAAATGATTTATTTAAGTTGCAGCAGGAGCTTAGAAACTCTAAAAGAAGGCTTGTTATTGTAAATGAGGAAATACCTAAGCCGACACCTGAAGAAATCGCCGGAATTAAAAGAGGCAATTATGCAAAATTAGATCAGATGATACTTAATATAATAGGAAATATACAGTATAGCGCAAATATTGAGTTGCAAAAGATAATGCATAAAGCCTTTATTGACATTATACTTATGGAGTCCCAAAAGGATGCCGGTAACATAAATAAACTTACAAACAAGGCGGTATATCTTATTTGCTGGTTAAAAAGATATATGCCTGAACTTTTTTCCAATTGGAAGGCGCCTGATATAGCTTGCTTTATATATATGGGAGGTTGCAGAGACCATAATGAAGCTTTATTTATAAGCTTTTTAGCGAAACTTCCTATAGATGTTTTAATACTGTGCCCTAATCTTAATACTAAGTGCTGTCTGGAAGATAAGTTTTTATATGAGGAAAACTATAGCGAAACCCTTGCAGTTGATAAATACCCTGAGGATAATTCTCATGTAAGAATGGGAACAATGGCATATCATGCTGAAAGAGATTTGGATACTATTATGTATCAGGACAGCGGCATGTATAGAAACAGGCAGTATGGCAAGGCAAATGCAATAAGTTTGCAGACCATGTATGAAGAAATAAAAATCCTATGGGATCAGGAATTAAAGTATAGACCGGGCTTTAGTACGGTTAATGATGTGGTAAATATACCTGTAATATTTGCAAAGGTATCCGGAGTAAAGGATGGACTTATTGCAAAGTATTGGGAGTCGGTCAGAGAGCTTGTAACGCCCGATACATTTATAATAAAAAAAGCACCGTATATACAGCAGACAGACGCAAACCCCATGAAGGAGTATGTGGCTGAGTTCTATAAAAACGGCAGGTTACAAACAGAAAAAATAAAGAATCATCCAAAGTACGCTTACGGAATATTAAGAGATGATATACAGGAGCTTATATTTGATAAGTTAAGAGCCTTGATAGAGCAAAAGTTAATTAAAAATACAGGAATAAACGGAACGGAATATGTTATAATAGCTCAAGTTCTGAATTTACCTAAAGAAATAATCCGAATGATACAAAATTTTGATTTTACAAAGAAAAATCCTAAGTTGATATATATAAATACCGCTGAAACGGTAATATCATTGGAAGATTCCATACTTACGGCGTTTTTAAATCTTATAGGTTTTGACATTATTTTCTTTGTACCTACAGGTTATCAAAGTGTTGAGAGATATTTTAACGGTAATATAATAGAAGAGCATCAAATAGGTGAGTATAAGTATGATATGCAAGTGCCGAATTTGAGTGTTTCTTCATCAGGCAGGCGCATGACATGGCGTGAAAAACTTTTTGGGAGGTAATAAGCATGGCAATTGATTTTAGTAAATCATCAACTACCGCTGCAAGTACAACACCTGCACAGGCGGCACTTCCTGCAACCAAAGATGAGATTGAGGTTGTTGAGCAGTACGATATTGTTGCCGACAGGCAGCAAATGAATGCAGATTTGGTTAATTCACAAGAGGTGGACCGTATTGTCAGTACAATTGAGGTAAATAATCTTGAGACCATAGTTACATTCGGTGCGGAAGTGGCGGAAGAGATATCCAAGGCATCGGACGTGGTACTTAGAAGCATGAACATGTCTCAACTTGATGAGACAAGTGAGATGCTTAAGACTCTTGCAAAGATTATGGATCAATTTGATATTGAAGAGATCAAGGACAATCCGAGTTTATTCGGAAAGTGGTTCGGCAACTTGAAAAAACAACTTGACAGAATACTTGCAAAGTATCACACTCTTGGAGATGAGGTTGATAAGATCTATGTTCAGCTAAAGGGTTACGAGTCTGAGATAAAGCAGTCAAACCGTAAGTTAAATACAATGTTTGAGACCAATGTTAACTTTTATCATGAACTTGTTAAGTATATTTTAGCAGGTGAGCAGGCTTGTAAAGAGATACAGGACTATATGGAGCAAAGAAAGCAGTATATGGAGACAAGCGGTGATCAGTCAGTGCAGTTTGAGCTTACCAGCCTTAATCAAGCTCTGATGATGATGGAGCAAAGAACTCAGGATCTAAGAACTGCCGAAAGTGTTGCCATGCAGTCTATCCCTATGATAAAGACAATGGAGTTTAGCAACTACAACCTTGTCAGAAAGATAAATTCCGCTTTTATAGTTACACTTCCGGTATTTAAGCAGGCACTTGCACAGGCTATACTGCTCAAAAGACAGAAGATTCAAGCAGAGGCTATGTCCGAGCTTGATAAAAAGACCAATGAGATGCTTATCAAGAACGCACAAAATACGGTTGATATATCAAAGACCACTGCAAGGCTTGCCTCAGGAAGCTCAATACAGATAGAGACACTTGAAACCACATGGAGGACGATTACAAACGGTATTGAGGAAACCAAGAGAATTCAAGAGGATGCAAAGAAGAAGAGAATAGATGATCAGGCAAGACTGGCTGCTATTAAAGAAGACTTTAACAGAAACTATCATATGCCGAAGTCGACCCAAAGATAATTAAATACACGGTTAATGTGTTTTAAGTATGAATATACAGTCGGTATATTGCAGTAATTAAGGCGTGTTTTGTATTTTTATAATTAAAATACGTTTGATATAGTTTAGTAATTAATATATTTTAAGTATTAATGTAAGCTTAATGCGTTTTAAGCATTAAGATACAATTTTATATAAAGGAGGCTTTCAGTTATGCCAATTAATTTATCCAAAGGACAAAAGGTAGACTTAACAAAGGGTAATCCGGGACTTAAGAGCATTATGGTAGGTCTTGGTTGGGACGTTAACGCATTCGATTCAGGTGTTGACTTTGACCTTGATGCGGCTGCATTTATGTTAGGTGCGGACGGAAAATGCCCGACAGACAAAGAGTTTGTATTTTATGGAAATTTAAAGCACCCAAGTGAGTCTGTAAACCACATGGGAGATAACCTTACAGGTGCGGGCGAAGGTGATGACGAGCAGATACAGGTAGATCTTACAAAGGTACCTGCCAACATAGAAAAGATTGCATTTACCGTAACAATATATGATGCGGACTCAAGACATCAAAACTTCGGTCAGGTATCCAATGCATTTATACGTTTGGTTGATGAGTCTACAGGACAGGAGCTTATACGTTACGACCTTGGAGAAGATTTCTCAATTGAGACAGCCGTAGTTGTAGGAGAGCTTTACAGACACAGCGGAGAGTGGAAGTTCAATGCTATAGGAAGCGGATTCCAAGGCGGTCTTGCAGCACTCTGCGGTCACTATGGTATAGAGGTAGCGTAGGAGGATAGAAAATGCCGGTTAATTTACAAAAAGGTCAAAAGGTTAGCCTTACAAAGGACAACCCGGGACTTAATAATGTTGTAGTAGGTATCGGATGGGATGTAAACAGTTTTGATACCGGTGTAGATTTTGATTTGGATTCATCAGCATTTATGCTTACTGATGCAGGAAGGGTGTCAAACCAGGATGATTTTATATTTTTTGGAAATCTTACACATCCTTCGGGCAGTGTAAGACATTTGGGTGATAACCTGACAGGTGCGGGAGACGGCGATGATGAGCAAATTAGGATCGAACTTTCAAAAGTACCTGCCAATATCAGCAGAATCGCATTTACCGTAACAATATATGATGCTGAACAAAGAAGACAGAATTTCGGTCAGGTATCCAATGCCTATGTAAGGATTTTTGATGAGTCTAACGGAGTAGAGCTTTTAAGATACGATCTTGGAGAGGACTTTTCTATAGAGACAGCTGCGGTATTCGGAGAGCTTTATAAAAACGGTGCCGAATGGAAGTTCAATGCTATAGGAAGCGGTTATCAGGGCGGTCTTGCAGCCCTGTGTAATAACTATGGAGTAGAGGTAGGTTAGAGAGAACATATATGGCTATTAATTTACAAAAAGGTCAAAAAGTAAGCCTTGAAAAGAACGCTTCCTCAGGACTTGGAGAGATTCTTGTAAACTTAAACTGGAATTCAACACCTGTAAAACAAGGTATTTTTGCTTCATTATTCGGAGGCGGTAACGGTATAGATTTGGATCTTGGATGTCTGTATGAGCTGAAAGACGGTCGAAAAGGTGCGGTACAGGCACTTGGCAATGCATTCGGAAGTTTAAGTAATCCGCCTTTTATTGCTTTAGACGGAGATGATCGTACAGGAGCCGCCGCAGCAGGAGAAAATCTCAGAATCAACGGTAATCAGTTACCCGAGTTTAAAAGAATACTTGTTTATACTTTTATATATGAGGGTGTTGCTAATTGGAAGCAGGCGGATGCTATTGTAACAATAAAATATCCGGGGGCAGAAGACATTGTAGTGAAGATGGATACATTTAATTCATCTAACATCATGTGCGGATTGGTTCTCCTTGAAAACCAGAATGATCAGACATTCAGTGTTGAAAAAATAGTACAATTTTATAGAGGACACAGTGATCTTGATCGTGCTTTTAATTGGGGAATGCAGTGGAAAGCCGGAAGAAAGTAGGAAAAGATAATATATGTCAATCAGTTTACAAAAAGGTCAAAAAGTAAGCCTTTCAAAAGATAATGCAGGTCTTGCAAAGGTTATTGTAGGACTTGGTTGGGATGAAGTGGGTCAGTCATCGGGAGGAGGTTTTATGAGCTCTTTATTCGGTTCATCTTCTTCAGGTGAAGACATAGACTGTGATGCCTCTGCGATTATGTTAAGAGACGGTAAATTTGTTGATAAACATGATGTGGTTTATTTCGGTAACTTAGCTCACAAATCAGGATCGGTAAGCCATCAGGGAGATAACCTTACCGGAGCCGGTGAAGGAGATGATGAGCAGATTATTATTGACTTATCTAAAGTACCTGAGGAATATGACAAAATAGTTATGGTTGTAAATATCTATGATGCAGTACCTCGCAGGCAGCATTTCGGAATGATTAAAAATGCTTTTATACGCTTGGTGGATGCAAGAAATAATAATGAGATGTTTAAATATAATTTAACCGAAGATTATTCAGGGATGACAGCTATGATTTTCGGTGAGATATACAGATATAACGGAGAATGGAAGTTCAGCGCCATAGGACAGGGGACTAAGGATCCGGGACTTGCGGAGCTTACAAGAAGATATGTGTAACTACTTTATAAAAAAACCTGATTTTTATAAAGTTTTTTTACTGGTTTTCTAAGCACTATACTGCTATAATTGTATAGGTCAAATTCGATGTAAAAGAGGGGCGATACTGACAGCCCTTCTTTTTATGTGAATGATAAGACTAAGGCTTTATGTCTTATTAAAGGGATATAAGTCTTTGATTATAGAAATTATTAATTTAACGAGGAGGTCATTTTACAATATGGCTGATATGAAAAAGGAGATTCTTCTAAAGGGATTGTCCGACTCACAGGCAAATGAGAGCAAAGCCAAGTACGGTACCAATCAACTTGCCAAAAAGAAAAGAGAGTCCCTCTGGTCCATGTTCCTTAGCGCTTTTAACGATATATGGATCAAGGTTTTGTGCGGAGCTTTATTACTAAAAATAGCTTTGGCAGTTTTGGGGATGTTTATGCCGGCCCTTGCAGGGGACAATGATATAGTTGAAATCATAAGTATACTTGCGGCTATTGCTCTTGCAACCGGTTTCAGTACACTTTCCGAGTATAGAAACACTTCAAGAAGTGAGGCGCTTCAGGAAGAGTACAACAAAACCTACGCTAAGGTTATGAGGAATGGGAAAATAGTAAATATTTTAACAAGCGAAATCCTAAAGGGAGATACCATACTGGTACAAAGCGGAGATAAGGTGCCGGTAGACGGATTATTGTTTGAGGGAAGTATCAAGGTATCACAGGCAGTGCTTAACGGAGAGTCAAGAAGTGCCGATAAGGAAGCCGCCGACAATATGGACGAAGCCGAGTCTACCGATTACGGTTCTTTACATAAGGTATTTATGGGCTCTGTTGTTATTTCTGGTGAGGGTTATATGGTAGCCACGGTTATAGGTGATGACTCAGAGCTTGGTAAGATCAATAAAGCCTTAACCGATGACAGTGAGGAAGAAAGAAAGGATACCTCAAGTCTTAAGCTTGAGGTAGTAGCTGCCGGTATAGGTAAAATAGGTGTAGTAGCGGCAACTGTTGTAGGAGTTTTACATATGGTACTTACACTGATGAGAGCAAATCCGGATGCCCGCACCTTATCTTTTATATTGTTGACGGTTACAGAGGCGGTTATGCTTATGGCTACAATGGTAATCATGGTCGTGCCTGAGGGGCTTCCTATGATGAACAGCCTGGTTCAGTCAATGAATACCGAATCCATGCACAAGAAAAATATTCTTGTAAGCCATAAGGCGGCATTTTCAGACTCTGCATATATGAATGTTTTATTCAGTGATAAGACCGGAACGATCACCGAAGGTAATCTGTCTTTAGTTGAGTTTATTAACGGTGAGGGAGAGATCATAAATAAAATCGACAATGATGAATTTATAGAAGCTATAACCCTTAACAATCTATCCAAAATATCAGCCGAGGGAGAGGTAATAGGAAGTAACAACATGGACAGAGCCTTACTTACCTATGCTATGCACCATGGCTATGACGATTCCAATAACGACCCGGACAAGGTTGAAGATATCAGCGGCTTTGACTCGGAGAAAAAGTGCGCTACAGCAAAGCTTAAGAACGGTTTGATATACTGGAAGGGTGCAACTGAAAATATTATTGAAAAGATTACACATTATGTACTTCCAAACGGTGAACTTAAGGAATTTACAGCAGAAAACAGAAAGAAAGTCGAAGAGCAGATACTTGCGCAGGCAAAAAGGACTATGAAGCTTCTTTCTATAGTAAAAATAGTTGACGGCAAAACCATACTTATGGCTGTTCTTTGTCTTAGGGACAATGTAAGAGCGGATGCCATAGAAACGGTTGAAATACTCAATGATGCCGGTATACAGGTGGTAATGGTAACAGGTGATGCCGAAGAAACCGCAGTTGCGATTGCAAAAGAGGCGGGTATACTTAGGAACGAGGAAAATGATGTCGTTCTTACACATGAAGAACTTGAAGCTATGTCGGATGAAAAACTTAAGGAAGTACTTCCGCATCTTCGTGTAGTGAGCAGGGCTAAGCCTTTGGACAAAAAAAGACTTGTATCGCTTTCACAAGACATTGAAAATGTCTGCGGTATGACGGGAGACGGTGTCAATGATGCTCCGGCATTAAAGCAGGCGGATATAGGATTTGCCATGGGAGACGGTACTGCTGTTGCACAGGAAGCCGGAGATGTGGTAATACTTAATAACAGCTTGACTTCCATAAAAGACTGCGTACTTAACAGTAGAACTATGGCAAAGTCTGTAGGCAAGTTCCTTATCTTCCAGCTTACTATAAATATAGCAACGTTGCTTATGAATATTATTGCACCTGTACTTGGTTGGACAGAGCCTTTCTCCATCGTGCAGATCTTGTGGATCAACCTTATCATGGATACCTTGGCAGCGATGGCATTCGGTGGTGAGCCTATACTTGACAGATATATGCAGGAGCCTCCGGTAAAAAGAAAAGATAACATATTGACCTCATATATTAAGTCCGCTATTGGTGTAAGTGCGGTATTTATTACCTTGGTAGCGATATTGATTCTTGAAAATATCGGAGGAATTACAAGTTTTGTAACACCGGATAATGTAGCTGATCCTGAACTTTACAAGAAGACCTTTATGTTTGCCTTCTTTATATATGCAATTATATTTAACAGCTTTAATACAAGATCCGAAAAGTTTAACTTGTTTGAGCATATAGGTGAAAATAAGAACTTTATAAGAGTAATGGGATCCATCTTTATACTTCAAACCATAATTATCCAAATAGGCGGAAAGGTATTTGAGACAACTATGTTAAGCCCTAAGGCACTTATAGTTTCTATGCTTTTAGCTATTTTGATAATACCGGTAGACTTGTTAAGAAAAGCCTTTGCATCAAAGAAATAAAATGAAAATACTGTGTACGGACCTTGATAACACTATTATTTATTCTTATAAACATGATATAGGAAATGAAAAGATGAATGTAGAGATATATAAGGAGCGAGAGATTTCATTTATCAGCAATCATACCTATGAACTTTTAAAAAAGGTAAATGAGGAATTCCTTATAATACCTACATCTACAAGAACCATAGAGCAGTATGAGAGAATAGACTTAAAAATAGGCACTTTTAAATATGCCTTGGTTTGTAACGGCAGTGTCTTGCTTGTAGACGGCAAAAAGGATAAGGACTGGTATGAGGAGTCTCTAAGACTGGCTAAACCAAGTAACTTAGAGGTTAAAAAAGCTTTAGAATACTTGGAAAATGATAAAAGAAGAATATTTGAATTAAGGCATATCGAGGACTTGTTTGTCTTTACAAAGTGTGATGAAGCTGAAACTGTGGTAAATGAATTAAGAAAATATCTTGATAAAAACCTTGTTAATGTATTTAACAATAAGGAAAAAGTATATGTGCTGCCGACTTCACTTAGCAAGGGAAAAGCCATAGAAAGATTAAGAAAGTATCTGAAGGTGGAGTTCATAATTGCGTCAGGAGACAGCGAGTTTGATATTTCTATGGTGGAAGCGGCGGATGTGGGACTTGTTCCGCATGGATTTAAAGCAGAGTTTAATATTAAAAGTGATATTTATGAAATGGGAAAAGAAGGGCTGTTTTCCGAGCAGTTGCTAAGAAAATGCCTGCAATATGGCAGTGCTTTATGATTAAGCCTATATGTTCTAAAGCTATCTTGTATATTCAGTTTTCTTGTATATTTTAGGTAATATAGTGATAAATTTTATATATACTGTAAAACCTGCCTATAAAAATTTGCAAATATTTTCGAAGGCTGTATTAACAGGATATCGGAGACTCTGTGAAACTTGATTATAAAAAATTTGTAAACCTAAGTTTATAGGGTCTTTGATGTAAGGTTTATTAAATCGTTGACTAATTTTTATATATACAAATTATATCCGTTAGATGTATCGGTATATTCTAGTCTATTTCTTAAATTATAGGACTGATTTTTAGGTAGAAAGGGAATAATACGGCGTAGCAAGCTACGCCGTATTATTCCCTTTCTACCTAAAAATCAGTAAAAAATATAAGCTATAAGTGTCATAAAGGTTAAAATACTAAAGTATGGCACTACTCAATAGTGATTTCACCTGAATCACTGTCTAAGTTTATAGTACTTTCACCGTCTTTATTATACGCTGCAAATGAAGAAGCGAGGTCTTTTTTATCATCTTTTGTAATGCTTGTAAAGTTGAATTTATTATTTATCTCACCCAGGTCGGCCTTAGCTTTTACACTTACATTGCTGTCCTCATCAAGGTCAAGATCGATACTTCCGAAATTGGATTTTAATGTATGTTCACCCTTTTTAATTAATATAGGTTTGTAATGTATATTTCCCACAGTGGCTTCAATGTTGGAAGAGTTTATATTGCCTGTAACTTCAGCATCACCCACGCTACAGGTAACATTAAGGTAGTCTGCATCCACCTGTGCATCTATATCTCCCACATCGGCATTAAGCTTAGCCTTTGTGAAACTTCCGTTCAGTTTTATATCTCCCACATTATTATCAACATTTAATTCTTTATTATAATTTTCAGGAAGTTTAATTATAAGTTTAATATTGTTGTTATGAAGGAAATTAGGATCTAACTTGGGACCTTTGCCATATATCGCATCAATTGTAAGCTTGCCGTTTACCGACTTAAGCTTTATTTGAGAATCTTCCTTTGCTATATATTCGATACTTGCAGTGTTACTTTTGTACGGCTCTATGATAAGATCCGCAATATCGCAATTGATATCTATAGTATCTATATCTTTAATCTCTGCACTTTCGCTGATAGTTGCATCGGCTCTATACTTATATTCATCACTGTAAATCTTTATTATCCCCGGAAAATTAAAGGATAATAAAGCAACGATTATAGTTGACAGGGCAAAGGTAATAAATAAAACGATTGAAATAATAAGCCATTTCTTAGAACTTTTTTCTTTTTTCATTGCTATTCTCCTTATATTAAAATAATACTTTAGTTACCTGCTTTTTTAACAAGTTCGACATTTGCTTTAATGTAGGAAATAGTTACCTGTAGGATAAGTCTGCTTATAAATACGGTCAGTATCAGAAGCAATAAACCAAGTGATAAAAGTCCTATTCCGGATATAAAGCAGGCAAGTTTCCCAAGCCCTATACTAAGATTAAAAGGTATACTGACGTAGGGAAGGGCAAAAAATGCATTTATTATCATAACTATTCCGGCAAAGCTTATGCCAAGCGACATCCCTCCAAGCCCTATAACTACACCTATAATTCCGGCATATAAGCCGACAACAAAGGCAAGGTTGAAAAGTCCGAGCCCTATGCCGGCAAGTACGGCTTTAAACATATTGTAGGGACGGGGGCTGATTTCAGCCTTTTTAATAAAATTATCAGCCTTATAGGCATTGGCTATTTGTACCGGATTGCCGAGAGCCTTTGATATTTCTTCTTCCGTTTTGTTATTTTCCAAACCTATCCTAAAATGTTCCTCATAGTCGTACAATATATCCTTAACAGTATTCACATCCATACCGTATAAGTTTGCACGAAGTATAGCTAAAAATTCCTGCTTATTCATATCATTCTCCTTTAGTAATATCAAGATTAATTATGTAATCAACTTGTTTGGAAAAATTATTCCATTCCGTTTTAAGAGTTTCAAAGCGTTCAAGTCCGGTATCACTGATGGCATAATATTTTCTTGGCGGACCCTCAGTAGACTCTTTCAAATATGTTGTGCAATACTTTTCCGTAATAAGTCGCCTTAGCAAGGGGTAGATAGTTCCCTCGGAGACTTCTATTGCTCGTGAAATAACCTCAACTATCTCATAACCG